>JBDTEB010000079.1:0-4780 GCA_039922795.1 Chitinophagaceae bacterium | reverse complement strand
GTTTACTAATGTCTAAAAATACAAATCAAGAATGGAAAGAAATCCTGCACACTAATCATCCAACCCTTTTATTTTGAACTCCTGAACCAATGGGGTTTTGTGTTCCTTTTTCATAATCTCCTCTATCTGCTTCACAATATCAGGATGCTGACCGGCAATATCATGTTGTTCCTGGATATCATTTTTCAAATCAAATAATTTCATTTTCATATTACCTTGTTGAATATTGAGCCTTATGCCCTTCCAATCGCCCAAACGTACGGCTTGCTGTCCACCGTTTTGTGGAAATTCAAAATACAGGAACGGGTGCTTCAATTGCTTTTGCTGGTTGCCTAACAATGTTGGGAGAATGCTTATACCGTCAATATTTTTTGGAGAAGACACATTGGCTATCTGGCAGGCGGTAGGAAGAAAATCCCAGGTTGCAGTATGCAGATCGCTTGTAGTACCCGGCTTGATTTTACCGGGCCATGAAATAATGAGTGGCTCCCTGATACCTCCTTCATAGAGAAAACCTTTTCCCCATCCGAATTCGTTTTTGAAAGGAGCGTTGCTGTTAAAGAAGGCACAGTCTGCGCCACCTTCATTCGACGATCCGTTATCACTGGAAAAAATGATCACCGTATTGTCATATACCCCTGCATCTTTCAACTGTTTTACAATCTGTCCTACATGCTCATCAAACAAGGAGACCATGGCTGCCCGGGTAGCGCGTGGATACCTGCATGGCACATAGCCACCACCCAGGAAGGGTTTTTCGTCCCCGAATTTCTTGTGATAATAGTCCACCCATTTTGCAGGCGCCTGCATGGAAGCATGAGGAAGCGGATCGGGGTAGTACAGAAAAAAAGGCTGTTCCTTGTTTTGATTGATAAACCGCAGCGCCTCTTTAATGATCAGGTTGGGGGCGTAATCATGCTGAGCATACACCGCATAATTGTTTACATCAAGAGGGTCCAGATTTTCGGGAAGTTTAATATTGGGATCCTGTATTTTATTATTCAATGGCACCCGGTAATTATTTTCCCATAAGTGGCCGGGGTAATACTGATGATCCTGCCGTTGACATAACTCGCCGTAAAAGAAATCAAAGCCCTGGTTGTTTGGCAGACCTGTACTCATAGGGCCACCCAAACCCCATTTACCTACCAGGCCGGTGCGGTAGCCTGCTTTCTTCAGCAATTTTGCAATAGTAATGGTAGAGTCAGGAATCGGCAATTGCCCTTCCAATGCAGGATTAGCTTCCATGGCTTTAAAATCCCAAACATCGCCCCGCTCTGTCCATTCAGCATTTCCACGAATGAAAGCATTTCCTGAATGGTACCCTGTCAACAATGAATACCTTGATGGAGCACATACAGGCAGGGCATAAAACTGCGTAAACTTCATTCCGTTTTTTGCCAATGCATCTATGTTGGGTGTTTCAATTTTCTGTTGGCCATAGGGGCCCACATCTCCATAGCCGATATCATCGGCTAAAATGTAAACGATGTTGGGCTTTTGTTGCTTGTTCTTTTTTACCTGTTGAGCATTTCCATCCAGAGAGGCCAGAAGGGAAAACAGAATAATTGCCAGCTTTGTCGATCTCATCAGTATTGGGTTTATAACAAATTAAATGATTTCTATCTCTTCACGTTCTGCCTGTTATTCATTATTTCCAGCCAGGATTCTGAACTAATTTTGGATTGAGAATAATTTCATTGGATGGTATAGGATATAAATAATAATAATCAGGATATGGTGCTGGAGGAACTCCCCAATAGCTGATATAACCCTGACTTCCTCCATTTTTTATCGGGATATTACTATTGGCAGGTACATCGACCCCTTTCACTATCCAGCGTCCCAATTTTTCTTTTACGGCATAATTCATGGCATTCCATCTGCGCAAATCATCAAACCGGAAACCTTCTCCAATAAGTTCCACCGCTCTTTCTCTTCTTATCTCCCACAAAACCGGATCGATAGCGGGGTCTCTCGTTGGGTCATTGGATATGGCGGATATATTCAAAGGTCGTACACCTCCCCTTGCTCTCAACTTGTTGATGGTTGCATCAGCCATACTTTGATTAAACCCTCCCAATTCATATTGCGCTTCTGCATAATTTACCAGCACTTCGCCGATTCTAAAAATCGGGCAATCAGTAATGTCCGATCCCTGGGCATTCTGCACAAGCAGATTGTAATATTTATCGAAACGGTAACCGGTATAGGTTACATTATATGGCTGTCCATTATTATAATCCACATAGTGAGGTTCCTGTTTTAATACAAACCCATTCCAGTTGCGGGTAGGCAATGCCTTGTGCGAGGAATCAGATATTGATTTCATCAGGGCAAAATAGGAGGTATCGTTCGGATTGGAAGTATAGCTAAAAACCAGACTAGGAGGGGTGGTATTTACCTTGAAAGGAGGGGAAACTGAATAATACAATCTCTTGTCCCGGTTTCTGAATTCAGAATAAGGATCGGTGTCACCCTGAAACAGGGGGCTGGTGAAACGGGTTTGTCCGTCAGTCATTAAAAAAAGATCTGCCGCCGCCTTTGTCAAATCATATCGTCCCGCAGAATTTCTATTCTGCGTGGAAAGACCATGCGTAACCTGGTTCAGCACATAAGCCTTGTATAAAATGATACCTGGAACTGCCGCTAAAGACTCGCTGTTAAAAAGTAAATCGTAGTTCGGCGCCAGGGCCGGAAAGGAAGCCATCAATTTCAGAGAGGCATCGGCACTTGCCTGCAGATAGGTGTTGGCAGCCGATAACCCATGATACTTTCGCCAGGTGCCTTCCATTAATCCGAAACGTGAAATCAGTGCCCTTACAGCGTTTACATTAATGGTATTGTCTCCGTCACCTGTTTTAATATTGGCTTCTGCATATTGCAGGTCGCTCAGAATGTGCATGGCTACTGAATCTCTTGGCGTACGTGCTGCGTATAGCTGCGGGTCGGCATCTGTTAGCGCATGATCAACGTAGGGTACATCACCATAAAGGTTTACCAGGTTCGCATAATTATACGCCCTGAAAAAATAACCGACACTACGCCAATGACTGCGGCCTGCATCATTCAACGTGGATTTATCAATATAATCCAGCATCAGGTTTATTTGCCTGATGTTAGTGTAAGGTTGCGAATAAGAGGAAGTGGAGGACGGAATGGTTATCCGTTGCCAGATCCAGTTGGATTGACTGTTGGAGTTGGCATAAAGAAATAAATCGCTGTTTACATCCTTATCCAGCATGGCATTGGTATAACCGGCAAAGGCGTTATAGAATTGCCATGCATACGTTTTAAAACCATTGTAATCAGAGAGGGTGCTGGCGATTGATAACTGTCCCTGGGGCTCGAGTTGTAGCTTATTGCATTTTACAGATGCGGTGATTACCGCAAAAAATAAAATTGCTTTGAGGGAGGTAATTATTGTGTGATATTTTTTCATCAGAAAATTATTTTTGACATTCAAATCCGGGTTTTAGAAAGAAATATTTATTCCGAAGCTGAATTTTTTTATAAAAGGATAAATTCCTCCGCTTCCCAAATCACTAGCTTCGGGGTCCAAACCTGCTGGCAAGTGATCCCAGGTCATGAGATTTTCCCCTGAGAAAAATACCCTTGCACCACCCTGGTAGATCTTGCCAATTAATTTCGTTGGCAATTTGTAGCCGAGTGTAATATTTTTCAACCTGGTATAGGCTCCGTTCGATAAATACCTGGTCTGTACCATTTCGCTTGTGCCGGTATTCCCTGTGGCATTAGGGTAGTACCTCGGAAAATACGCGGTTAAATTGGAAGGGGTCCAGTAATTTAATTCATGCGTAAATATTCCGCTGAATTGATTCTGATAAGGGAAAAATACCTGGTTACTGATCCAGATATCCCTTTTGCCTACGCCAATGACGGAGAACGAAAGATCCAGGCTTTTATAGGAAACACCCCCATTAATTCCAAATTGCAACCGGCGATTATTGTTTCCAATAATCATTCTGTCGCCTGAATTGGAGAGTGTGTTGTTACCTGTAAAAATCACATTATCGCCGTTGACATCCGCGTAACGAATATCTCCCGGATTTTGAGGAACGCCCTTATACGGTGCCACTCCCGGTTTCAAGACACCACCCTGCAAATTGCTGTTCAGGGAGCCTGCAACAAAATCATCCGTTGTATAGAATCCCTGAGTTTGAAAGCCCCAGACGTCGCCGACTTTTTGCCCCACATAATAATTGGAGAGGGTACCATTGCCCGCAAAATTCAATAACCCGCCCTTGTTGTCATATTTAGTGATATAAGCCTGGTTATCAGATAAATTAAACGAAAGTGCATATTTGAAATCTCTTACCTGATCTTTCCAGGCAAGGGTCAATTCCCATCCTTTAACTTTCAAATCGGCCACATTTTGAAGTGGCGCGGCGGCGCCTAGTATTGTCGGTAATTCACTGCCTGCGGCCAGCATTCCCAAAGTTTTCCGGGTAAAAATATCTGCAGAGCCGGTGAGCCTGTTATTGAGAAAACCAAAATCTAATCCAAGGTTGGATGTTTGTACCCTTTCCCAGGTGAAATTGGCGCTTACCAATGGTGGTGCCGGCACTGTTACATTCAGGATATCTGTCCCTGAATTTATCCATGATGAATTGGAAGGAGTGGTAGAGGGGATATAAGGATAATAGTTTTGAGCGCCTGATGAAAACAATACCACCTGGTTGCCTATTTCACCGTAAGAGGCCCTCAGTTTCAATAAAGAAACTGAAGATTTAAATCTATTCATGAAAGCCTCCTGCAT
>JBDTEB010000078.1:0-17802 GCA_039922795.1 Chitinophagaceae bacterium | reverse complement strand
GGAACAGGTAATATACACCAGGCGGGCACCTGGCCGCAATGTTCCAACGATTCGTGAAAGGATTTCTTTCTGTAGATCACTGTAATCTTTGATCCGGCTTTCTTTAAAGTAACGAAGTTGCTCGGGCGTTCGCGACCAGGTTCCGGACCCACTGCATGGCAGGTCGGCAATTACCAGATCGTAGGCCGCTGAGGGCAGTTTCAATGGGTGAGTGAGATCCGCTTTAAATGATTTATATCCGGCAATGCCGGCTTCCGAAAATCGTTTCTGAAGATTGACAAGAATTGATTCGCGAATGTCGGACACAGTGAGATCGATTGACTGATCCAGGTCGTAAGCCATGATAGATTTTCCACCACTCGCCGCGCAGCAATCCCATACTTTAATCGGCTCACCTGTTGAGGGCAACCCGAAGAATTCTCCTACGCGCTGCGAGTTAAAATCCTGAATCAGCACTTCCCTGTTTAACGCCAGCACGGTATCGATCTGCGACTGGTTGGCAACAGCGATACAGCCCCCGCCAATTAAAGAATACGCTATGCCGGCATTCGAAAGTTTGGAAGACACAGTCTCTTCATGCCCCGGCCTGATGCGTAAAAAAAGCTCGGGCTGTATAAGAAAAGATGTTGAATAAAGGGCGGGATCGATCCCGCTACTAAGGGCTTCGCCAAAAGGAAAATAATCGAAAGAGATTTTCTCCTGGTGCAGCGACAACAACTTCGCTTCTTTTTCAGCCAGCGGGCATTCAATATCTGCCTGTAATTCCGGCGACAAAGCAGCTAAAAATGCATCCTGTCGATTTACGCATAAAAATCTTGCAGCATATAAATGGTCGTTGAAAGATAATTTGGAAAAAGCTCTGCTGGTCCGGTAATATTGGTACACAAGGGAAGAGATTATCTTTCTGTCAGTAGAACCCATCTGTTTGTGAAGCCTGAAATAATCTTTTATCCAGGGAGCCAGCGGCACCTCCCCATCGTATTTATACACCACATCTTCCGCCGACCTCAAATATGAATACCATCTGCTCATAATAATTCATCAACATTAATTATAATAAAGAAACCTGCGTATAATTTTTTCATGAATTACCTTGCTTTAAATTTTCCGGGGCCAGCCGACTGGGTTGGGGTACTATCGTGCTCTCACGGCAAGGCAGGCAACGGGAGAAGAAATTTATACCTTTATCACAATAATTATTGGTTGAATTTGTTGTTGTTACGGAATATTGTGCCCAACCCGGAAGAGACAGGTATCTGCCGGACTATCCGGGCTTGGGAAAATATCTTTTCACGGTGGATTAAAAGCCCGCTTTCGGCTGGTATAGTTTTCGCTTAAAGAAAAATAATGGCTGATTTAAAAGACGAGCAGGTAATTAATCCGGAGAAAAACATCATTTCCAAAGGTGTGGATGAAATGCTCACCGGGGTTTACAGCGGAGCCAGGTTTGTGATTCGTTTTTTTAAAGAAGCCCTGCTCCCTCCTTATGAATTCAAGGAAATTGCGAACCAGTGTTATGAGATAGGATATAAATCACTTCCGCTTATTTCCATGACGGGTTTTATCACCGGCATTGTTTTCACCAAGCAGTCAAGACCTTCATTATCAGAATTTGGTGCTACTTCCTGGCTTCCTTCCCTGATCTCTATTGCAGTAGTGAGAGCCCTTGCTCCCTTGGTTACTGCGCTTATTGCTGCGGGTAAGGTAGGGTCAAATATCGGAGCCGAGATAGGCTCTATGAAGGTCACCGAGCAAATTGACGCGATGGAAGTGTCAGCCACCAATCCTTTTAAATTTCTCGTTGTTACCCGCGTCATTGCCACAACAGTTACGATCCCGATCCTGGTGATGTACACGGCGCTGGTCGCTTTCCTGGGCTCTTTCCTTGATATACACATGCACGAATTAACCAGCATAACCAGTTTTTTTGAAAAAGCATTTGAGCGAATTACCTTTTTAGACCTGTTTTCGTCCCTGTTCAAATCGACAATCTTTGGTTTTACCATCGGCATCGTGGGTTGCTATAAGGGTTATCATGCTTCTCAGGGCACCGTTGGTGTGGGAAGATCGGCCAATGCCTCCGTGGTACTGTCCATGTTTTTAATATTTATCGAAGAGATCGTCATCGTTCAGATAACCAACCTGATGAGATAGGGCGCACCATGGAAAAGAATCATCACAATATTGATCGGAATACCAGCGTGGTAAAAATCCGGGATTTGCAAAAATCCTTTGGCAGCTATCATGTGCTCAAAGGTGTTGACCTGGATCTGTTTAAAAATGAAAATCTTGTCGTATTGGGAAGATCGGGTACCGGTAAATCTGTACTGATAAAAATTATTTCCGGTCTGCTCACTGCAGACAGTGGTGAGGTAAATGTTCTGGGAGAAGATGTCGGGATGCTGACCTCAAAGGAATGGCGTCAACTGCGTTTAAAGGTGGGCTTTAGTTTCCAGAATGGCGCACTGTATGATAGTATGACGGTGCGGGGAAATCTGGAGTTTCCGCTCCAACGGAATTACAGGAATCTGGGTAGAAAAGAAATAAATACAGCCGTGGAAGAAACACTCGAGGCGGTGGGATTGCTTCAGGCAATCAACCAGATGCCCTCGGGCTTATCGGGCGGACAAAGAAAACGAATAGGTATTGCGAGAACCCTGATCCTCCGGCCGGAAATCATGTTGTACGATGAGCCTACAGCGGGTCTGGATCCAATCACCTGTATTGAGATCAATAACCTTATCAATGAAGTGCAGGACAGGTACAATACCAGTGCGATCATTATTACGCATGATCTCACCTGTGCCAAAACAACAGGTGATCGGGTGGCTATGCTGCTCGAAGGATATTTCAAACACGTGGGTACTTTCAGCGAAGTCTTTAATTCTAAAGACCCCGAGGTGAACGCATTTTACGAATATAATTTTACCGAATAACTATGAAAGTATCAAAAGCAAGAGCCGTAATTGTAGGAGCATTTATCCTCATAGGGATAGGGATACTCGTTGTAGGGATCCTTACCCTCGGCGGACAGCAGAAAACTTTTGTGAAAGCAGTGTCCATCAAAGCCATTTTCGAAGATGTCGGGGGACTGCAAAAAGGAAATAATGTCTGGTTCTCCGGTGTGAAAATCGGAACGGTTAAAAAGATCCAGTTCTACGGCACTTCACAGGTGGAGATTTCGATGAATATTGAAGAAGAAGCAAAAAAATATATTCATAAAGATTCCAAGGCCAAGATCAGTACAGACGGATTGATCGGAAACAAGATCATCGTGCTCTCTGCAGGAACCAATGCAGCAGGCACAGTGGAAACCGGTGACCAGCTGAAAAGTGAATTAGCACTGAATACCGACGAGATGATGGCGACATTGCAACAGAATAACCGCAACCTGATCGATATAACCACGGACTTCAAAACGATCAGCAGTAAAATAGTAAAAGGTGAAGGAACGATCGGCAAATTACTCACTGACGCTTCACTGGTTGATGACATGAAGATGACCCTGAACAACCTGAAGACAGTCACAAGAAGCACCAATTCGGTGATCAAAAATTTTGCAGACTATTCTTCAAAACTGCAAACAAAAGGAGCTTTGTCTGATGAATTAATTACCGATACGGTTGTATTCAGTACCCTGCGCTCGGCAGTAGTGCAGTTACAACAGGTAGCAGTAAACGCCAATACGCTTACTGAAAATCTTAAAAATACGACCGCTGATATCGGTAATAAATCAAAGCCGCTTGGCATGTTGATGAATGACCAGGAACTCGCGACAGATTTGAAGTCCACGCTGGGCAATCTTCAAATGGGCACTCACAAGCTCGATGAGAATATGGAAGCGCTACAGCATAATTTTTTGTTCAGGGGATTTTTTCGAAGGAAAGCGAGAGCCGAGAGGAAAGCCGCGGAAGCAGAGAAGAAAGCGGTGGAAGCAGCAAAGCCCTAGGTGTGAAGGCCGGTTGGGCATCTCGAGTTAATGCGCATTAGTTATTGAGCAGCTGTGACATCGGCTATCAACAACTACAACATAGGGGCGGGCCTTGCGTCCGCCTTGCCTGCGAAAATTACGACCTGTATCCGCTTTCAACGGTTTACCTCTACCCATTCCGCGGTGAAGGCGGACGCGAGGCCCGCCTCTACATTATCTTGAACGTGGCATCACAACTCCAGCAAGGTCTTTACCGGATCTTTTCCAAACAACAATAATTCCGGATTTTCCAACAATTCTTTCACCTTAACCAAAAAACTCACCGACTCGCGACCGTCAATAATCCGGTGATCGTAACTCACCGCCAAATACATCATAGGCTTGATAACCACCTGGCCATTCATCGCAATTGGTCGCTCCTGGATCTTGTGCATGCCCAGGATGGCGGACTGTGGAATATTTATGATCGGCGTACTCATCAGTGATCCGAAAACACCTCCGTTGGTAAGAGTAAAAGTCCCACCCTGCATTTCGTCCATAGTAAGCTTGCTCTCTTTTGCCTTACCGGCAAGTTCAACAACCTTCTTTTCGATCTCTGCCATACTCATGCTTTCCGCATTGCGGATGATGGGCACAACAAGACCTTTAGGGGCGGAAACCGCGATAGAGATATCGCAGTAATCATGGTAAACGATCTCGTCTCCATCGATATAAGCGTTCACCGAAGGCCATTCCTGTAGGGCAAAACAGACCGCTTTGGTGAAAAAGCTCATGAAGCCAAGGTTCACACCATGTTTTTTATTAAAGGCTTCTTTATATTTCGTTCTCAGCGCCATGATCGCACTCATATCCACTTCATTGAAAGTGGTGAGCATGGCGGTGGTATTTTTAGCCTCAACCAGTCTGCGTGAAATAGTTTTACGCAGGTTGCTCATCTTTTCCCTTCTCTCCTCGCGGCCAAACAACGGTTTGCCGGGAGTACGACCAGGATTGTTAAGCGCCTCCAGCACATCATTCTTCAGGATCTTTCCATTAACACCGGATGGGGTAACACCTTTTGTATCCACTTTTTTATCGGCAATCATGGCTGCAGCGACAGGAGTTGCTTTCTGATCAGGAGGAAGATCTACGTGGGCGGCAGCAGTGTGGCCGCTATCTGAAGGGGTTGAAGCCGGTGCAGCAGCGGGGGCGACAGCAGCAGCAGCTGTTTTAGGAGCAGCATCCCGACCCTCGGGCCTGGCAGCAGTTTCATCGATACTGGCTACTACATCACCAATTTTCAATGTTTCGCCTTCCTTGCCCAGTGTATGCAAAATACCGGCTTTCTCAGCATTCACTTCGAACGTTGCTTTCTCGCTTTCCAGTTCAGCGATCACCTCATCTCTTTCTACATAGTCCCCTTCTTTCTTCAGCCATTTGATCAGGGTTACTTCGGTTATCGATTCGCCGATCGCTGGAACTTTTATGTCCGTCATATTATATGCTGTTTCAAATTTTCCCGGAACGAAATAAAGCAATTTTCTTCATCAAGCTGTAACTGCATCCCGGGATGAGAAAAACCTTAAATCGAAAATGCTGTCTCGATGATCTCTTCCTGTTCCTGCTTATGCACCTTGATATACCCGGTTGCTGTTGAAGCACTCGGCTGCCGGCTGATTACACCAAAATTGATGCTCTTCAGGTTCATCTGTAAAAACGATGCCGCACCCATATTCAGCGGTTCTTCCTGAACCCAGAACCAGGTGGCTTTATTATATTTGGCGTTTAAGGCTTCCAGTTTTTTCAGCGGTAATGGATAAAGTTGTTCAACTCTAACTACAGCCACATCTTTATGGTCACCCTTCGACTGTCTTTCAGCGAGATCAAAATAGATCTTGCCTGAGCAGAACAATACTTTTTTCACCTCCTGCCCGTCTGGTGTCGTTGTATCATCAACAACCTCGTTGAATTTACCAGAAAGGAACTCTTCCTTTTTTGAAAAAGAACCCGGATGGCGCAGATTGGCCTTTGGGGAGAAAACGATTAGCGGCTTTCTGAAAGGCCATGTCAATTGTCTTCTCAGGGCATGGAAGAAGTTGGCTGAAGTAGTGATGTTGGCGATCACCATGTTATTTTCGGCACACATTTGAAGGAAGCGTTCCATACGTGCGCTACTGTGCTCGGGTCCCTGGCCTTCGTAGCCATGCGGAAGCAGCATTACGATACCACTCATCTTCTGCCATTTCGTTTCCGCTGCGCAGATAAACTGGTCGATCATTGTCTGCGCTCCGTTGGCGAAATCTCCAAACTGGGCCTCCCACAGCACAAGCGCATTCGGATTGGCGATAGAATATCCGTATTCAAATCCAAGCACGCCGTACTCGCTCAACAGCGAATTATAGATCATGAACTTGCCTTCTGCACCGGTGATACGGCTGAGGCGATTGTAATCCTGGTTAGTATTTTCATCTCTCAACACGGCATGGCGATGAGAAAAAGTTCCCCTTTTAACGTCTTGTCCGCTCATGCGTACATCGAAACCCTGGTTGATCAAACTGGCATAGGCAAGAAGCTCTCCGGTTGCCCAGTCGATTTTTTGTTCATCCTTATACAGCTTGAGCTTTTCCTGGATCAATTTCTCCACCTTTTTAAGCGGTTGAAAAGTCTCCGGCCATGCCATGATCGCGTCGAAGATTTTCTGGAAATCGGATTCATTGATGCCCGTGGGCGGAGAGTTATCGAAATCCTCATTGGTAGCCTTTCTCAGGTCGCGCCACCATTGCTCAGGCTTCTGATGAGTATAGGGAAGCGGATGTTGCTTCACTTCATCAAGCCTTTCCTGTAATTCGGACCAGAATTTCTTTTCCAGTTCCTGTGCCAGCTCTGCATCAATTGAGCCGTTGGCGATGAGTTGCTGGGTATAGACTTCTCTCGGATTTGGGTGTTTGTCAATCAATGCATAAAGCGTTGGTTGTGTGTACTTTGGATCATCACCTTCGTTATGACCGTGCTTTCGATAACAAACCATATCGATAAAGACATCGCTGTTAAATTCCTGTCTATAACGTGTAGCGATTTCAACACATTTTACCACTGCTTCCGGGTCATCTCCATTCACATGGAAAACAGGTGCCTGAACGGTTGCAGCAAGACTGGTGCAGTAATCGCCGGTTCTTGCATCGTCAAAATCTGTCGTAAAACCGATCTGGTTGTTGATCACGAAGTGGATCGTTCCACCCGTGTAGTATCCCTTCAAGCCACTCATCTGCAACACTTCATAAACAATCCCCTGTCCGGCAACGGAGGCATCTCCGTGAATAAGTATGGGGAGGATCTTGTCGTATTCGCTTTCATAGATAACGTCGGCCTTCGCCCTCGCAAACCCGATGACCACAGGATCAACGGCTTCGAGGTGAGAGGGATTCGGACAAAGCTGGAGGTTCACTTTTTTCTCATCCGGCGTCGTGTGTTCTGCCCTGAAACCCAGGTGATATTTTACATCACCGCTCCCCATAGTTTGATCGGGAATAGCGGCGCCTTCAAATTCGTTGAAGATCTCTTTGTAGGTTTTTCCAAGGATGTTGGCCAGTATATTGAGCCGGCCACGATGGGCCATGCCGATGACCACTTCCTGAACACCCCCGTCAGCACCAGTATTGATGATGGCATCCAGAGCCGGAATTGTCGATTCTCCGCCTTCTAGCGAGAACCTTTTCTGCCCGATGTATTTGGTGTGAAGGAACTTCTCAAACATAACTCCCTGGTTAAGCTTGGAGAGGATTCGTCTTTTTTTCTCGCTTGAAATGGGTTTGGTGAATTCACCTTCCATCGCTTTGGTAAGAAAGTTTACTTTTTCCTGGTTACTGATGTATTTAAATTCAATTCCGACATGTGTCGCATATACAGCCTGAAGGTGTGTGATAATATTTTTAAGGGATGTGGTCCCCAGTCCTACCAGGGATCCTGCCTGAAACTCTTTGTCAAGATCTGCCTCGGTAAAACCATAGAACCCCATTTCTATATTGGGACCGCGGTCTTTACGCTGACGGATCGGGTTGGTTTTAGCCAGAAGGTGGCCTTTGTTGCGATAACCAAGGATCATTCGATACACCGCAATTTCCCTTTTCCAGTCAGAAACGGGAGCCGATGCGCCAGCAGTCGTTCCGCTGGATGCATTCTGGCCATTGGATCCAGTGTTTTTTTTGTCAGAAGCCGGGTTGGCAATTGCAAAATC
Organism: Chitinophagaceae bacterium; assembly: GCA_039922795.1. Taxonomy (GTDB): domain Bacteria; phylum Bacteroidota; class Bacteroidia; order Chitinophagales; family Chitinophagaceae; genus JADCRZ01. Next base: position 9,658 of record JBDTEB010000078.1, on the reverse strand, counting down.
AAAGCCTTCAAAAAACTTTCGGAAGTCTGGGTCTACGCTGCCTGGATCGCTTAAATAATCCTGGTATAAACTTTCAACGAAGGAAGGAGATGAACTGGTAATGTAGGAGAAATCTTTCATCAATAAATTCTTTATGACAATGAGGCTGTCGTCTTATCCAAAAGCCAATGGTCTCTAACGGCTGGCATCATTACCTGAGGGCTTTAGGCGGATAAGTCGGTGCCTGGTTCTGGGAAGAAAAACCGGTATGCAAACCTAGGGCAATTTGTGGGGAAAACTAGTGTAAGGGTGACTATTTTTGTGGAGGAAGAGGCTCTAAACAAGAAGTGATTAGCTAAAGGCATAGTTTAGTTCAGCCTGTGACCTTCCGGAACTAATAGTCAGCCTGCAATAAGGGGATGCAAGAGGCGAAAAAATAGTCAGACATTCGTATCAGCAGTCACCCGGAAGTTCGATAGCTGATTGCGTATTACAGATCGCCAAATTTTCTCCAAAAATAATTTGCAGTTCCCCCTCCGTTCATTACTTTTGCAGTCCAAATTTCAGAACATGGCAAATCATAAGGCAACGAAGAAGGATATGCGTCAGGCGGCTAAACGCAGGGACAGGAACAGATACTATGGTAAAACAACCCGTAATGCGGTGCGTGACCTTAGGGCAACCAGCGAAGAAGGTACATACGATTCGCAACTTCCCCTTGTTGCTTCCATGATCGACAAACTTGCCAAGAGAGGTATCATCCACAAAAACAAAGCAGCCAACCTGAAGAGTAAACTCGCCAGAAAGGCCCACACTCATGTGGCCGGCAAAGCACCTGTAGCTGCAACGACAACTCAGTCTTAATAAACCGATCGTTATATAAATTATTACAGCCTGCTGGAGACAGCAGGCTTTTTAATTTTAGGCAGGCGAGTGCGGAAATTCAGTTTTGATGGGTTGTTGCAATTGGGCTCCTCCCGTTGAAATTAATTAACTGGAAACCGATAAGATTTCTGGGATTGCTACTACAAAGCAAAAATCCTAAATCACAACGGGCGCTACAAATGGCTCACCTACGGCGCAAAATACTTGACATCACAACCGGCGCTACAAATGTGTTGGTCCTACGAAGCAAATTATCTCACATCACAACAGGCGCAACAAATATCTTGAACCTACGGCGTAAAACACCTGACATCTAAAAGGGCGCTAGAAATGTGCTGCACCTACGGCCCAAAATGCTTCAACCAGTTCGGTTTTTACCTTAATTTCAGCAGCATGAAATACCTGCTGCTGATCGTTCTCTCCTTTTCGAGCATCCAGACCAAAGCCCAAAAATGGCAAACATTTTACGAAAAATCGGGCGGGAAGGAAACACCGCCCTACCCGGCCATCATCAGTTACTATCAATCACTTTCCAGGGCCTTTCCTAAAATGACTTTCAAGGCCAAAGGCATGTCAGATGCAGGCTACCCGCTACATCTCATCACCTACACAAACGACGGCACATCAAATTTTGCCGACTGGCATCGAAAGGGCAAACTGGTATTAATGATACTGAACGGAATTCATCCCGGTGAGCCCGACGGCATTGATGCCTCCATGATGCTGATTTGCGACCTGGTAACCGGTAAGAAAAAAATCCCAGACAATATCGCCCTCGCAGTGATCCCTGTGTATAATATCGGCGGATGCCTCAACCGCAGTGAGTATTTCAGAGTCGACCAGGACGGCCCCGTGGCTTTTGGCTCCAGAGGCAACTCGCAAAATCTCGACCTGAACCGCGACTTCATTAAATGCGATTCAAAAGAAGCCCGATCATTTACAGAGATCTTCCACGCCGTCGACCCCGATGTTTTCGTCGACAACCATGTTAGTAACGGCGCCGATTACCAGCACATCATGACCCTGATCTCTTCCCAGCACAATAAACTTGGCGGGAGCCTCGGAGAATTCATGAATAAATCCTTTGAACCCGGACTGTATAAGCTGATGAAATCCCGCGGTTATGACCTCGTTCCCTACGTGAACTTCTTCGGTGATACACCAGACAGTGGCTGGCCCGAGTTTTTCGACAGTCCGCGCTATTCCAGCGGCTACGCGACCCTCTGGAACACTTTCGGTTTTACCACCGAGACACATATGCTCAAATCCTACAACAAAAGAGTAATGGCCACTTACGCACTGATGGAGTGTTTCATCGATTATTCCTCATCCAACGCCTCAAAAATGAGAGCGCTGCGGGCAGAAGCGAGGGTAGCAACAAAGAGTAAAAACGAATTTCCTACAAGATGGGCGATAGACAGTAGCAAACATTCAGAGATCGTTTACAAAGGTTTCCAGGCCGGAAGAAAACCCAGCGAAGTATCCGGCCTTCCCCGCCTGTTTTACGATCGCGGTAAACCCTACGACAAAATCGTTCCCTTTTACAACACCTACAAAGAAACCGCCTGGATCAAAAAACCAGAAGCCTATATTATTCCGCAGGGATGGTGGAAAGTAATCGACCTGCTGAAATTTAATGGAGTAAAAATGCGGCCGCTAACAAAAGACAGCATCGTCGAAGTGGTCGTATCCTTTATCGACGATTACAAAACGGCCCCCAGGCAGTACGAAGGTCATCACGCCAACAGCGATGTAAAACTCAGAAAAGAGACGCAGAAGATTGCCTTCCGAAAGGGCGATATCATCATACCGATGAACCAGGATGCCAACCGCTTCCTGATCGAAACCCTCGAGCCCGAAAGCAACGACTCCTATTTCGCCTGGAATTTTTTCGACCCTATTCTCGGATCAAAAGAAGGCTATAGCAATTATGTTTTTGAAGACGATGCTACAGAATATCTCAAAGCACATCCCGATCTTAAAAAAGTGCTCGACGAACGCAAGGCCGCGGACCCGGCTTTCGCCAAAAACGCCCGAGCCCAGCTTGATTTCGTCTATAAAAATTCACCGTATGCAGAACCCGGCTTTATGAGATATCCCGTTTACCGCATCGAAAAACAGCATTAGTTGATCCTTACTGTCATCGCGCCATTGTACGAATGATATTCACCATTATACATAGCGTCGGCACTCACGGGGCCCATATGGAAAACGCCGGGTGACACTGCACGCACTGCATAATAATAAACCTGCCGGGTGTTGTATAAATCAACAAATAAATTGATCCTGTCATCGCGTACATCAAGTTGCGTCGGCGTGGCTGCATCCTTGATCCAGTCCATCCCAGGCAGTTCTTTGGTACGCGGATTTTCAATTTCAAATCCTGCAGGTAGAAGATCTGTTACTACCACATTTTCAAGCCTGCCGGAGAAAGTTTTTTCAACCGTAATCTGTACAATCACAAGGCTGTTTTGCGCAAAAGTTGCCGTGTTGACGGGCTGCCCGAAACGATCAAAAAACCGGCGCCTGACCTTGATAAAATTGTCTTCTTCCTTATATCTCCCGGATACACTGATACCTTCCTGCTGCCACCAATAATACAATCTGCCGCTTCCTTTGGTAACGAGATCCACCTTTCCGGTTGAGGTCGTTTTGTAACGAAAAGGCGTGGCATCGGCCTTCCCTATCACTTTTCCATTCAGGCTGATCTCTGCGACGGCGTCTGACTTTGCCGCAGAACGGGCCAGTTTCCCCAACGCGAGGAAACTGAAAGCACTTTCCTGTGTGCTGTACCAGCTCCTCTGTTTGAGCTTGTCAACCACGTGCTTAGCCATAAGCGGGATCTGGCTGTTGGATGGATCTACATCGATCAGCACATTCAGAGAAATAGCCTCGTCACGGATATCCGAATAAAAGCTGCCCCCTGTCTGCGCGACAGATTCCTCTCCGGAAAACGAAGAAGGCAGCATGTCATGGAAACCTTTTTTATCACCCGCCAAAGCATAGGCCGCAGACAACAGGTAACGGCTATCAAGGCTAAGCATTTCAGGTTTTGACTTATAATAATTCATCACAGAAACATTCGGTCTGCCAGCGCTGGCAAGCACATATAAAGTATAGGCAACCTCCTTGGGCGCGATCTTTTTCTGCTGGGTACGATTGAAATAATAAGTGATAGATTCCTTTGTTTTGAGCCTGTTGTTGAGATAGGCCAATGCCGTTTCCAGCAGTGATCTGTCAAAATCATAACCGGCTTTCTTGGCTTCGAGAAGGAATTGCGCAGCATAAGCAGTCGTCCACCAGCTCTGCGTTGATTCGTTATCCCAAAGCATAATGCCTCCGTTATAAGTCTGTCGCATCGCGATTTTGCGAATGGCTTCCTGGATATTGCGGTTCAAGTTATTATCTGCCACCGCATCTTTGTTAAACAGCGCTGAAAGATCATTGAAATAAAGTTGGGGAAACACGGAAGAAATAACCTGCTCAGTACAACCGTAAGGATATTGCAGCAGGTAGCTTAGCTGGCTACCCAGTTCAATGGCCGGTGAGCGGCTCACCACCAGTTGATAGGAACCTGATCCCGGCAGAAAATCGGTAGATCCAGTATTTAATAGTCGCGTAGCAGCACCCGACACTACATCGCTCCCCGTCATCTTTTGAAGAGTGGATGCCGGTCGCACGGTCAGGTCGGTTTCCTGCGTAAACTTTTCTCCCAGCCCTTGTACCTCAACGATAATTTTTCCTGCATTTACCGTCGGCAACGCAGCAATCTTAAAAGTCATCCTAGTCTCACCGTTAGGGGTAAGCGAAACGGTCTGTTTGCTCTCCCCAATAACGGTCAACGGACCTGTAGTACGAACTGTTGCCACCGCGTTTCCGGATTTTGCAGTGGTATTCGAAATGGAAACAGGCATCATCAACGTATCGCCAGGACTGGCAAAACGCGGAATCGTGGAACTTAGTACGAGCGGATCTGCCACCGTCATTGGCTGTTCTGCAGAACCAAATGAAGCGCCGTCATAGGCCACGGCCATCAGTCGAATCTGTCCGCTAAACGCCGGAATATCAATATCAAACTTCGCTTCACCACTACCGTTAGCCTTTGTAATACCGCTCCAGTAAGAAACGATCTTTATTCTTTTATTCGGCATCGGGTTGGTTCTCTTGCTCATCTCGAGATCGGCATCTCCCCCCGTGCTGCTTAGCCTGCTCCTGATTTCGGGAAACAGTAATGGATACATATCATAACCAAAAACTTCAAGCGCTTTCCTGGCATAGAAATAATGATAGGGATCAGGCGTTTTAAAATCGGATACCTGCAACACGCCGTTATCAACTGCGGCCAAAGTGATAAAACTTCCTGCAGAAGCTTTTACCGTTACCCGCTGCTTTATGCCAGACCTGATTGCTTTCGGAGCAACGATAGAAACAGCCATCTGGCGATTTTTTTCTTCCACAGTGATGTTTTGAAAACCATGCGCAACGGTCAGCGGAATGGAAGAAACATCATGAGGTTTTACCAGCGTCGCTGTCACGTAAACATTTGGCAAATACGCTGCGGTTAACGGCATTTCGAGGCTCGCGGTTCTTTTATCTACGTTCAGATATTGGTAGGAAAGCACTTTATCCGTTTCCATCGTTACCAGCATCTTTCCGCTGAAAGGAGTTTTAAAAAGGATCTTCGCTTTATCGCCGGCCATGTACCCGGCTTTATCCAACGATATATCAATATTTCCTTCCGTACTTACTTCGAAAGAATTATTATCACCCCCGTAAGAACCGTAACTGTAAAAAGATCTGCTTACATAACTCGCAGCACCGGGAATGGATATGCGCAGTTCGTAATCCCCCGGTGTTTTTGGAACAAAACTATACTCGGTAGATTTTCCCGAAACATCGACAATAGATTTTGACAGCAACTTGTCTTCTTTCTGTGAGTCGTAGCGGAAATAGCTTCCCTGTTTGGCAAGCACGGTCCTGTATTCGTGCTTGATCACCTGTACCTCGGCCTTCACGCCATTTAATTGTTGTTCACTTTTATTTACTGCCACCAGTGGAAATTTTACCGGCTGAAATAAGGGGTAATATCCATATCCGTCTGAACCAACTCCAAAAAAAACATCCTGGGTAAAAACGGTCGCATTGGCGCTGCGACTAACGGGTCTTCCTGTTTCATCAAAAACGGTACTGTAAAATGTCGTTTGCAGCACACCGATATTTTTATAGGTAGCAGGAATTTCATACATCTGGTTTGCATCGCCATTTGCATCTGTCTTTCCTTCTTTCACGATCTTGTCAAAAAAGCTGGTCTGGTTGGCCAGCCCAAAATTGTAATCCGTGAATTTTGCGGGATTGAAAGTTTTCTGTTTTACCTGGATCTCGGCTTCATAATTCCTGTTTGCCGCCGGGGGACCAAAAAAGTTTACGGCGTGAATATTAAGTACGGCGGTTTCACCCGGATTGTAATCCGCCTTGTTCAATGTCGCGGTAACCTTGATACGATCAGGAACAAATTCTTCGATCTTGAAAGATTTTGTGCCCATAAGCACGTCGTTCGAACTGTACACCTCCAGGGTATAACTGCCCGTGATCGCCGATGCAGCCACGGCTACACTGCCTTCAACTCCGCCCTGTTCGTTAAGCGTTTTTCTGAAAGAAGTCAGCTCCTTGCCCGTAGGCATGATAAATTTCATCTTGACCGGTATATCGCCGGGCGTCTGCCATTTGTCTGTACGCAAAATCACAGCAAAATGAACGGTTTCTCCCGGGCGATAGATATCTCTTTCTGCATAAATAAAGGCATCTAGGCCAGTGGTATTGCTTGATTTTCCACCAACATCAAATCGCGAGGTTCCCGTTTGAGTGGAGTTGAAAGGGAGGTAGTTAAAATCATCTGCAGTTTTTGCAATAACCATCGCCGGGCGAAAACCCTTATATTCTTTTCTCAGGTAGGCAACTTCTGCTACGCCGTCATTATTGGTGGAAGCAGTGCCAATTAATTGGTTATTATATCCATAAACCAGTACGTTAACACCAGTCAGTGGGTTTGCTGTTTTGATGGAATTGGCAAACACAAACATTTTGTCTTTCCCTTCCTTGGCGATTAAACCGATATCCGAGAGCGAGATAAACCTGCTGTCGCTGACCCAGTATTCTTTGGTAGATCTTATGCTTACATGATAGATCCCCTTGAATTCAGGAAGCTTGTCCGCCACATTAAAATTCAGCAGGCGACTGTTGCCATATTTTGGGAGCGATGAGGTCTCGATTTCTTTTTCATAGATCACATCTCCGAGCGTGGTTTCATTGTAACTCCTTTCTTCGCCTTCGTATGATTGGGAGGGTTCATAACCATAACGTTCTGCGAGCAGCAGGTTGCTTTCGTAAACTTTGGAAATAATGAGTTTTACTTTCTCGAGACTGGTAATTCGCACTTCAATATTCCTTGCTCCCTGCGCAGAGAGATAAACGGATTTCTTCGAAGCGAAATGAATACCCGGCTCGAGTGCTCCAAATGCAAGACTTTCTTCGTAGGGATTACGCAACACGCCGCCAATCTTTCCCCGCAATCCCTTCAGGATGGTGATGCGGTAGCTTTTATCCGTATCGAAATAATCGCTGCTGACAGTAAAGCCCTCGTCGGTAACCTGGGTCGTGAATTTTACGGCCGGCTCGATTTTTACGAAAGCACTGGGATCGGGATCAGATAATTGCTGGCTGGTTCTGATATAGATCCTGCCTGAGCTGCCTTTGGTTTGCACGACCGTTTTATCGGAACTGTTTTCTGATGAAGAACCGCCATCCATTTCAGAACTGATCCCGTTAATGGTAAGCACGTATGGAGAACTGATCGCGGACCTTAATTCATCCGCTTCTGCTGTTCCGTTGGTACCCCCTTCTGGCACCAAACCCTTCGCAACCATGATGCGGGTTTCATAATCTTTGTCCTCGGCTTTTATGCCGATCAGTCTAACCGAAATTCTGTCAGAAGCCGAGAGTGTTTGCATGACGAAGCTGGCGATTTTTCCATCAACTTCCACCTGCAGTTTTTCCTTCAGCTTGTTTGGATCGACGGGATAATTAAAGCTCAAATCTATTTGCGGTATAGCGATCTTGCCATTATCATCGGCCAGCACCCAGATTGGGTTAACGCCCTGCAACTGAAGATCAGGTGTATGAAAAGCAATATCCTTGCCCTTGGAAATGCCACTGAATTTCGAATGCCGTACGATTTTGTCATTTAGAATAGCCTTGAAACTGGTGGCCGGAGGCAGTGGGCGCGAAGGAGAAAAAACCAGTTCGTCAGGTCTCTCCCAGCGGAAACGGCCCGCTATGGCAGGTTCAAACTTCACATATTCAGTAGAATCCCACTGGCTGAGCAATGAATCGGGAACGATGGATTTATTAAAGCGAAAAGTGAGGTTGCCAAGTTGCGGCACTTCGTCTTTCGCATTGGTGTAATCGAGATCGACTGAATTACGATTACAGCCACACAAAAAAATGACAACCGCCAGGGTTGTCAGGAGAACGAAAGAATTTCGCATACGGTATTGCAGGTTGAAGGTTTTATGGGTATCCGGGTTGGAAATTACAAATAAGTTTGACTTCCGCGACTGTTATATAAAGTTTAATAACATTTTCACCATTCTCCGTTATGCAGATAATTCAGGTCGATGACTATCTTTAGGACAACATGAACCTTTCCGGCACCTACAGAAGAATAATGCGCAGGAAAAGATTCCGGATTCCGCTGGGAATGTTGTTTTTTCTTTTTTGCTGCTTTCTTTCTTTCCTTTTACTAAATCTTGTTTTCCCATTAAAAGCCGACCCGGAATATTCTACCGTGATCACTGATAACCAGGGAGAGATCATCCACGGTTTTCTCACCCGCGATGATAAATGGAGGATGAAAACCGAACTGTCAGAGATCTCGCCACTGCTCAGAAAAACGATTGTAGAAAAAGAAGACAGGTATTTTTATCATCACCCCGGCATCAATCCCCTCGCCATAGGAAGGGCCCTGTTAAAAAATATTTTCCTGCAAAAAAGAACCTCCGGCGCTTCCACGATAACCATGCAGGTAGCGCGGGCATTGAATCCCGGGTCAAGAACTTATTCCAGGAAGCTGGTCGAAATGTTTCGCGCCCTGCAGCTTGAAATGAAATATTCCAAAGATGAGATCCTTCAACTATACCTTAATCTCGTGCCTTATGGAAGTAATATCGAAGGAGTAAAAGCGGCATCCTTCATTTATTTCAAAAAATCACCGGATCATCTTTCTCTCGCGGAGATCGTTTCTCTTGCTATCATCCCCAACCGGCCCTCATCCCTTGTGATGGGCAGGAATAATGACCTGATCGTGCAAGCCAGAAACCGTTGGCTGGAAAGATTCCGGGAGAAAAAAATCTTCTCCAGCCAGGAGCTGGAAGATGCACTCAGGGAACCTTTGAACGCCTCACGGGGCCCGGTTCCACAGCTGATTCCGCAATTGTCGCTGTCGCTGAAAACCCCGGCGGCCACCCTGGTGAAAACAAGCATCGATCTCAACACGCAGCTAAAGGTGGAAAAACTTGTAAGCGATTACGTGAACGGACTATACCTGAAAAAAATTCGCAATGCTGCCGTAGTCGTGATCGACAATAGCAATCACCAGGTAATTACTTACGTGGGTTCAGCTAATTTTCGCGACACGATCGATGGGGGACAGGTAAACGGGGTTGTGGCCATCCGCGAGCCGGGGAGCACCTTGAAACCCCTGCTGTACGGACTTTGTATCGATGCCGGAATCCTCACG
>JBDTEB010000077.1:0-3137 GCA_039922795.1 Chitinophagaceae bacterium | reverse complement strand
AAACGTAAATGATGTTATATGCCAAAGCAAGCCTTTCTAAATTCGTCGCCAATTTCTTGACATAGATCAAGTGCTTTATAAGTATGCAAACCCTCAACCCCTATAATTTCTTCACCTGATATCGAGCTGCCACTTAAACATCCGAGCTGCCGACATCACCTTCAACAGTGTTAATCTCACCCTCTCGCGTTCTATGGCCTCGCCACCTATCAATATCGGGGCATTGTCTTGTTGCAGAAAGGCCAATACACTTAAACCTCCAAACAAAAGAGCGCTGACGGCTTCCCTGATATATGTGATTTAGAATCCACTATTCCAAGATTGTGGTTCCGAGCAGCAAATTTTGAGGACGTCACTCGTTTTAACTTCTAAAATATGATGGTCAAGCTGAATTGCTCTTCGATACATTGCTTGGCACTCATACTGATTTTCCATTAACGAAGTTCAGAGTCAGGTGCCTATGAGCGGAGAAAAAAAATACTAGCTTCTAATATCCAGCAATCGGCAACAATATCGGTTAACCGATCGACATTGTTTGATCCTGCGAGCGCTTCATTATAGTCACCGCAATCTCTCACCAATATGTACCTTAAAAGGAGCCCGCTTTCTCTCCGCCACATAAATAACAGCCTCATTATTCATAACAGTCTTGCCTTCGCCTTGATGATATGATTTTACGTGCGTAATATTCACAAGGCGACTTTCATGAACAAGAAAGAAATTGCTGTTCACCAGGCGGGTATGATATTCCGCCTGTGAGGTTTGGTAATCGATATGGCTTTTGTTTGTGGTCAGATGAATAGTCACCCCACTCTTGCCTGATTCCAGCCAGACGATATGTTGAATGTCTTCGATTATTATTCCATTAAGTGACGAGATGACTAATTTCCCGAGGTCCTTGTTTGGCGGCCTCGTTGACACAGACATTCTTGGATCTCGTGAAGGAAGGGAGAAATGAATGCCCCGATGAATAACGTGCCTGCAGGATCTGTGTCATTACTGTGCGACTGTCCCGTTCATCATCCACAATAATAGTCCTTATCATTATGCCTAAATTCTTTAGATGGTAATGTTATCTCCCCAAGGGTACCTGTTTCAAGATCGGTAATTTCCATCGAGGATCTGACCTCATTCTCAGCATTGAGCAGATCTATTCGCCGCCCAGTGTTCTTTATCCCCTGCGGACCATGATCGGGTTGAACAGAGACAGCGCTTTTTCTTTTTGTAGCTTCCTTTCTGCCAATACCGTTGTCCCTGATGCTGTAATTAAGTTGCCTGTTGTTACGGGTTACCCGCAGTTCTATTACCCATTTCTCTTCCGACTTCACAAAGCCATGCCATATACTATTCTCCGAACGCGTGGATCGAGGACATGTCATTAAAGATAAAATGTGGTTTGATCTGTGCACGCAGCATACTCATCTCAGCTTCCGCCACCCGGGCAGCATTCTTATTCCGGTTATACAAATAATAAAAGACCAGTGATACAATGGCAAGCAGGCGTAAAACTGATTATTCAGGGTCTCGGCCTCCCTGGCCAGCTTTAGAGAAATTTGTGCATATTCAATGGCCTTTTGGAATCGCTGACTGGCAGGTATTCCGTTCTTTCGCAATACCTCATCGGGGGCAGAAAGAATCATTTTCGAAAGAATATTATGACCGGAAATGTCATCCTTTCCTGTTTCCTTTACAAGATTTATTCCTTTCCTTACATATGGAACAGCCTTATCATAATCTTTTAGATCTGCATACGCCTGGCCCATATTGGAATAACATATGGCGATCACTATCAAAATGTCCTTCCCTTATCCATGTGTTTGCCCGATTCGCCCAAACACCGGCAATTCCTTTCTGGTCATTAAACTTCGTGTAAATAACTTCTGCTTTTTTATGTATGTCGCGGGCGCGGGCATTTTCTGGTGCCAGTAGTGGGTGGATGAATTATGTGGAACCAACATGATTCTCCAACGAAATATGAAAATGAAAAAAAATAGGCTAAAGTTTGTTCAGGTAAAAATAATCTCTATATTTGAAATCAATCCGGTACGTCAGCCGTTCTTCCCCCCTGTTGAAACAAAGGTGTTATCCAAAAAATTCCATTATTCCTTCTGAACTTTTCCGATCTTATCAAGCTCGCTAAACTATTTTTGAGTTAGTCGCAGGTTAAAACTCTCTGATAGACTATCCACAATACACATCATCATAATTATGGCACGGTGCCATGGTTTACATATTATTGCCAAAACCCAGAAATAAAATTTCCCTTTAGTAATTCAAGTATTTAAATAAAACCCCATCAAACCTGTGCAATGAAAAAATTACACCTACATGTAATACTGGCATTATTTTGCCTTTTCGTTACCGAACTCGCTCTCGCTCAGCATACGCCGTCAAAAGAAGTGAGAGAAAAGCTGCTAAAAGTGTATAACGGCTTAAAAAGTTCTGAAATTTCATTCGAAAAATTCTTGGAAGTAAACGCGCATGTTTATGAAACTCAGCCTGCGCTAAACGCGATAGGGGCACCATCTATTCCTGTTCCCAGTGCAGTGCAGGACATTTATTGCGGGAAAGTGCGACCCTATTGTAGCAACAGCGATTTTGAAACAACACTCGATCAGTCTCAATACACTGGGGCTTATGGCTTTTGGTACAACAGCCTGTATCCGGATCCCTTTGGACTCACTTATGGATTTGCTTCGGGTGCACTAACGAATGGCAATTCACATCAAACGATTGTGAAAAAATCCGATGGTGTAGATATTCCTTCGGGCATTTCAGTAGTACCGGCGAACGGCGGTAACCAGTCTCTTCGGTTAGGCAATTCCGTTAATGGCTATGGCACTGAAATCATTGCCAAAACAATTACCGTAGATGCCAGCGAAAGTATACTGGGATTTTATTATGCCGTTGTTCTGCAAGATCCGGGACATGTCCGTGCAGAGCAGCCTGCATTCCTTGTAAGAGCCTACGATTGCGCCACCGGACTCGAGCTGCCAAACGTTTGCGACCTTGGAAACGGAAGCAATATAGCCGTTGCGGATGCAAAAAATCCTTTTTTCCAAAACAAAATCTATCAGGGTGTAACTTTGGTTTACCGGGACTGGAGCAGGGTGCAGATTGATCTTTCCAAATATGTG
>JBDTEB010000076.1:0-8693 GCA_039922795.1 Chitinophagaceae bacterium | reverse complement strand
CCGATTGCCCTTTTGCCACCTGAGGTGGCGCAAAAAGTATTGGAAGGATCGCGGGTTGTTTGTGCTGAAGCCGGTATAACCCTGGCTGGTGGGCATAGCATCGATTGTCCGGAACCCGTGTTTGGATTGGCGGTGAATGGTATCGTACCCATTTCGCAGCTGAAAAGAAATGCGACAGCTGAGGCAGGATGCCGTCTCTACCTGACCAAGTCGTTGGGTGTGGGTATTTTATCGACTGCGCGGAAACGTGGGGTTCTTTTGCCGGAAGATGCTGACATCGCCCTGGCGAGCATGGTAAAACTAAACAGCCTCGGAGAAAAATTCGGTAAGCTGAGCCAGGTAAAAGCCATGACCGATGTTACAGGTTTCGGATTGCTTGGTCACCTGATGGAGATGTGCGATGGAAGCAATCTGTCCGCCACGATAGCATTTGACAGCATTCCGGTTATTCCAAACTTGTCCGGTTACCTTTCGCAAGGTTGTGTACCGGGAGGCACGCAACGTAACTGGAGCAGCTACGGTCATAAAGTAAGTGTGCTAACCGATGAGCAGCGGGATGTACTTGCGGACCCGCAAACGAGCGGCGGACTGCTCGTTGCTGTTTCGGAGGACGGGGTAGAGGAATTTGAAGCACTGCTAAAGCGGGAAGGTCTTGCATCATCGCATTGCCAGTCGTTTGGCTGGCTTTCGCGGCGAAATGGTCTTCCGATAGTAAAAATAATATAAGCAAAATATGGGGATTTGAGGAAATGATTCGAGAATACATATGCCTTTTATTCCACATGAGTTTAATGGAATAGAAAAATTGGGAACGAATCGCTAAACATATATTTATTGGCAATCAACGATACAAAAAAACAAAAATTGATTTAATCATTGATTATCAAAATTTTATAATCGTTGTTAAGGAGTTTGAAATCTTAAGTCCAGCCAGAGGTACGAGATTGGGACACAGTAGTAGTCAATCGTGAATTTTTTACGACGTAGCGTTTTATGATCCAGCGTTTCGTAGAATTTTCGAAAACACGATAAAAAAATCGGATGAAAAATTTTATAACAATTGGAGCTCTTTTTCTCGCGCTGACAACTTTTGGACAGAAAGCGGAAACCCAGAAGCAGGCAGAGATGCAAACAAACACCCGCATTCAGAATGAAGTAAAGTCCCGGGCCCAGGGTTCTATAAAAGATGGCCAGAGTAATGAAAAATTTCCGCAATCCCAACGTGTGGAAGATGCCTATCCGCTTTCCAGCGACGAGTCCAGAGAAAAGGTTTCTAAATTAATGCAGCAGACTACGGTTGACTTGCTCTCTATGTTTAATCAATACAAAGAAGCCCACTGGAATGTGAATGGACCGTTGTATTTATCGCTACACGACTACTACCAGGAACAGGCTGACTATTACCGGGCACAAGCAGACATCTTTGCTGAAAGAGCTTTACAACTGGGATTTAGTATTGACGGTCGTTATAGCACAATTGCTAAAACCTCTAAAATCCCAGATTTTCCGGCCGGTTACATAACGGATAATGAGTCTTTGAAATTATTGATTGACCGAACAACTATTCTCCAAAAAGAGATTTACAATTTCATCAAGGAAACAAATGATATTGATCCCATTATCAGCAATAAGTTGCAAGACCTGGGTTACAACGTAGATAAAAACCTTTGGAAGCTTAGAATTCACCTTCAAAAACCAGGAAGTGACGGAGAAAACTTACCATGGTCCACGCAACAGGGAAGAGACCGTACTAAATAGTTAGTGATCTGTCTGCTGAATTAAACATTGTTGTCAAAATGCATCGGACCGGTGCCTACTTGTGCACCGTTGCGACGGGCTGGTGTGAGTGCACCTGAAAAATGCACGCACACTCAAAGCAATGATTAATTCAACAGATACTCTTGATTCATTTCTTAAGGAAATGAATACCGCTATCGCAATGAAAGTTTTTTGAGCAACAGGTCTTTCCTGCTTCTCGATACCGATATTGTTGAGCCATCACTCATAATCAAATGACCACCTTCTCCTTTAATGTATTTTTCGACTTCATTGATATTTACCACATGGGAATTATGAACCCTCACAAATGGATAATCTTCCAGCAACTCTTCAATTTCTTTTAAACTACGGGAGGCGGTAACCCGCCTTTTATCTTTCAAAAAAAGGTGGGTATAGTTGCTGTCTGACTCACAGCTGATAATGGACTCAGCCGCCAATAGCTGAAACCCTTCCATAGTCGGGATGGCAATCCTGGTAATGGGTACCGTTGGATTCCGTAATTTTTTTAACAGGATATCCAGTTGCTGCGGCAATGGAAGTTGGTCTCTTTGCGCGGCTTTTTGCACAGCTCTTTGTAGTTCTTCCCGGTCAACGGGTTTTAATAAATAGTCCAGGGCACTAAAGCGAATCGCTTTAATGGCATACTGATCGTAGCTGGTGGTAAAGACCAGATTAAAATTAATATTTTCTAACTTTTCCAACAATTCAAAACCATTCATAAACGGCATCTCAATATCCAGAAAAAGTATTTGGGGAGGGTGTTCTTTAATAGAACGTATGGCGGATTCAGCCGAATAGCAAATGTCAAGAACTTTTACTTCAGGGCAATAACGGTCCAGTAACATGACCAGTGATTCACAGCAATCACGTTCGTCATCAACAATAGTGGCAGTTATCATTTTTGAGGGGGTATTTTATCAAACAACTTCTGTGAGATCTTTATAGGGAATGCTAAGTATTACTTTGGTGCCGCAGCTTTTACCGTCGCCATCCACGAGGTCTTCAATATTCAACAGCGCAGCTTCGTTTTTTGATTTATTCAGGAGAGCGAGCCGTCCGGCGGTGATGCTAAGACCCATTGATTTGTCAGTTTCTGCAGACCGGCTCTTCAGTGATGCTGCCATAGGCCTGCCTATCCCATTATCCGAAATGGCACAGGTTAACATTTTACCTTCGGCACCCAGTTGTATTTCCAGCCACCCTACTTCTTTCTTGTGCATCAATCCATGCCAGATAGCATTCTCTGCAAAAGGCTGTATCAACATGGGGGGAATATGAACAGCGTTGATATCAATCTCATTAATAAATGTAATGCTGTAATTAAAAGCATTCTTGAATCTTGATCTTTCCAAATCAAGGTAGAGGCGTAGCGCTTCGAGTTCGTTTTCCAGACTGTTGTATGTTTTTTGTGAATTTTGGAGTACCATTCGTATCAATCTCGAAAACTTAGTAAGATAATCGGAAGCTTCTTCTGTTTTGTTAATAAGAATATACCTGTTTATTGAACTGAGACAATTAAAAATAAAATGTGGATTCATTTGTGCACGTAATGCCTGCATTTCAAGGGCGGTAGCCTGTTGCTGAAATTCAATATTCGTTTTTTTGGTTTGAAGCTGATGTAGTTCCAGGGCATGTTCAAGATTCAGGTTTTCGTTTTTACGCTTAAGATTGATATTGCGGAATATAGAAATACCAATCAGCAGGAAAGCGGCAGTGGTGGCGAAAAGAATGTAACGGATGAGGGATTCACTTTTTAATTGTTGCTGCTGAAGCGATAGCTTTTCTTTGTTGAACTGCTGGTCTGCCTGGAGAAGGCTGATTTTTGTTTTCTGCTGTTCGTCTTTCGACCGCATTTCTGATAAGGCTATGTTTCGCCGGTATTCGTCACCAAGTATAGAATCTTTTATGGCTACATATTTTAAGTTGTATTTATATGCGCTGTCTGTCTTTACCTGCCGGTCGTATATTTTCCAGTACAATTCATAGGCGTCACGCACAAAAGGCCTCGAACCTGTTTGACTTGCCATCGCAAATAAGCGTTTTGCATACCATAAAGAAGTGGTTAAATTTTGCTTCGCCTGGTAACATCCGGCAAGTGAGCATAAGATCCTCATTATGCTGATTTTGTCAGTTCCCTTTATGAAAAATGGCAACGCGCTTCTAAACTGTTCAATAGCCAGGTCATATTTATATTGCTTCAGGTAAATTTCCCCGATACGCACTCTTGTGTAGGAAAGGCTTCGTTGTATGATCGTAGTGTCAAGTATTCTGAGCGTTACATATTTGTGAGACTCTTTGTAGTAATATATTGCTGAATCCAATTGACCAAGCACCACCGCAGACTCACCCATCAATTTATAATAACGCACAGGGTTATCTGGTTTTGCTTTTTGTGCAGCCAGGCGGATGTATGTCATCGCTGTTTCAAAGTCTCCGGCATTTCTATATAGGTTAGCCATATTTTCCGGAGAGGATATAACGCCCCTTGCATCACTGATTTTATATGTTATCCTGATGGCTTTCATGGTGTTTTCGAAAGCTTTTTCATTGTAGCCGCGAGCGCTGTAAGTCAGTGAGATCATCCTGAAAAGCATGGACTCCCACTCCTTGTTACCTACGCTGACGTAATAGGGAAGGGCCAATTCATAGGCCAATTTTGCTTCAGTAAATCTGGCCTGGCTATACAGGCAAAAACCCAGGGTTACCTGGGTCCGGCTATATTTGTCAAAGTCGTGTAGTTGTTCGAACAAAGTGATGGACTGCCGAAGATATTTTTCTGCCCTGGAAAAGTCATTCCTATATCGGAATATTTCGCCAATATTCAGTAAGGCTTCTGCAACTCCTTTTTTGTAATGAATCTTTGCCGCCTCGCTGTGAGCTTGTGATGCATACCATATCGCTGTATCCGTTTCTACATTGACATAGGTTTCGCTCAAGGCGTTTATATAATATTCACTACTTAGATTATTTAAACAATCAATGCTGATACTGTCGTTTGAAATGCGAATAAGTTTTTTAAGGCTGTCGATGCGCATCCGCTGTTGTGACATGCATAGAACGGGAAACACCAGCGTCAATATGCACCATCTAACTTTCATTTAAAGTTTTTTAATAGACGGAAGAAGCGGGTGCTGCTTTATATCTATTGTGATCTGCCCTTTCATGTGGAAGTTACCAAAATTATTTACACATATTAATACCTGATATTTCCCGGGTTATGTTACAGCGTAATGCCTGCAGACCTGAATGGCAACAATGGCTACCGAAACGCATGGTAACCGTTGTTGCAATTTGCTAACGGCTTCATCTTACCGTATAATCAAAACAACCACTCGTTAACACCGGACTTGAGGTGGCAGCATCCAGTATCTGAAAATGGATATGGAATGCAGTGCCCCGGGGTATGGAAGAAATGTCGCGCCACAACTTTGCGTTTCCTTCACCCTTTGCATCAGTCAGGATAAACCTGGGTTCCAGCCCCTCGCCGAGTGTAAGCCACGCCGTACTTGAGCAGCCTGAGACATCGGCTATTGGATTTACTGCACGTTGCAGTAGATAGGCATGATTTGGACGCAGGTGACTAACCGTGGTTTCGAGTGTTATGACGCGTGCTGTATCCGGGTTCTGCCGAAACTGAATAAAACCGGTGCCCGCATCTTTGCCTTCTCCGGAAAGACGAATGTCGAGATCATAAAGTGGGTTCAGCGGATAAGGATCAGTTTTTTTGCAACTGGAAAAGGCAATCATTAATCCCAGTGCTGATAAAAAGAACTTGAATTTCATAAAAGAGTTTTAGTATTTAAAATTTGTATCCAGCTAAAGGTCTGCGTCAAAACCGTGATTACTGTATCACAATGTGTAGTTGGCGGGAATAGATTGTGATTGGCTTGTTTGGCCTCCTATTTATAAATTTCCGTATCGCGTGTACGCTTTCCCGATGTCGTAACAATCCCAAGGGCCACATTCGCTTTTTTTGCAAAAACATTAGAAATCGAATGAAGCGTTTATACACATTATTTTGCCTTATAGTCATTTTCTCAACTTCTGCATTCGCCCAGAAAGGAGCCATCAGTGGAAAGATCACTACCGCCGATAAAAATTCAGCGGTTAGTGTCACAGTCAGCCTTAGAGGCACAAATAAAGAGGTGTTATCCGGTGAGAATGGATCTTTTTCCATTAGCGGTATCAAGCCTGGCGCTTACAACTTGATCGTGTCACATATCGGTTTAAAAACCCAGGAAAAGTCTGTGACCGTAACAGATGGTCAGACCAGTCAAATTGACTTCGTACTTTCTGAAAACTCCCGCCAGCTGGATGAAATCATCATCAACGGATCGAGAGGTCTTAATAGTAAATCAGTCACTGTCGGCAAATCCGGACTGTCACCAATGGATCTGCCCCAGAGTATAGCTATCATCGGTACCGAAGCAATCCGCGACCAGCAGATGAACAGGCTGAGCGATGTGCTCAGGAATGTGAATGGTGTAGCTTTAGGGGAAAACAGGGGTTCTGTAAATGAAACCTTCTTTGCCAGGGGTTACAGCCTGGGTGGAAATAATGTGCTCAAGAACGGGGCAAGAACCACTACAGGCGGAATGCCCGAAGCCAGCACGCTCGAGTCCGTAGAAGTATTGAAAGGAAGTGCCGCATTGCTTTACGGTGGTGTTACCGGAGGCGCAGTGGTTAACCTGGTCGCTAAAAAACCCCGGTACAATTATGGCGGCGAACTGTCCATGAGAATGGGAAGCAATAACCTCTACAAACCAATAGTGGACCTGTATGGCCCCATTACCAGCAAGCTTGCATTTCGGATGATTGGCACTTACGAAGATGCAGCCAGCTACCGCGATGTGGTAAAAACCAAAAGATTATATATCAATCCCTCATTGCTTTACAAGTTTTCTGAAAGAACTGAACTGATCGTTCAGGGAGATTATCTTAAAAGTGATTACACACCGGATTTCGGTATTGGAAGTGTAGGCAACAAAATTTCTCCTGTTGGAAGAAATGCGTTTCTGAATACACTCTGGGCGTATAATAATACTAATACCACCACCACCCAGGCAAATCTGACGCATAAGTTTAATGATAGATGGAAACTGAATGCAGTGGCTTCTCTGCAAGCCTACAACAGGGATTATTTCGGTGCAGAACGTCCGGCAGCTTCGGTGTCAGGCATGACAGCAAGAAACCTGACGCGATCTCAATCAAGTGAGTATACCTACAATGAGCAATTGAACCTGACAGGCGCCTTTAAAACAGGAAGAATCAAACACACCGTGTTGATGGGCGCAGATGCCGATCAATCAAGAACAAATGCAAAAGGATTTAATTATGCCCCAGGCAGCAAAGCATTCTATGACAGCATAAACATACTTAGTGCCGCCACTTACAATACGCATGCTGATATACCCGAAACTTTTATGGTAACCAACACGCTTACCCCGATATCCCGCGCGGGTGCTTTTGTACAGGATCTTATTGCCGTAACGGATAAATTTAAAGTGCTTGCCGGTGTAAGATGGACTTACCAGAGAACATCTGCCACAACCATAGATTCTCTGCTTAAAAATAACGAAGTCAAAGGCACGGCAGACCCAAAAACGGATAAAGCATTCTCACCCAAATTCGGATTGATTTATCAACCATTGAAGTCTACTTCTGTCTATGTCAGCTATGCGAATAATTTTACGTCAAATACGGGACTAAACGTCGCCACGAATGAGCCAATGGGCCCATCGATCATCGATCAATATGAGGCAGGTTTAAAGAACGACTTCCTGGAGGGTAAACTTTCGGCCAATCTCACCTGGTATAAGATCGTCAACAACCGTTTTGCTCAAACGGCTCTCATGAATAGCGCAGGACTTCCCAATGCCGACGGCAACCTCAAAGAATTCACAGGTAAAACTGCCAGCAATGGCCTTGAGGTTGACCTGAGTGGCACGATCATCAAAGGATTAAATTTCATGGCAGGCTACAGTTACAATTACATGCGCTACACTGAAACGCGTGATGAAGTGAAAGACAACAATGGAAGAGTGATCTCCTCCGGTGGGATTGTTGAAGGCGAACGCCTGGTGGGAACAACAAAAAATACAGCCAACGGAACCTTATTTTATACACTCCCTTCCGGAGCCATGAAAGGATTCAAGATCGGGGCTTCCGCCTTTTATACTGGCAAGCGCCTTGGCGGATACAACACCAGTAAAACACCATCTGCACGAGCAGGGTTGATACCGCTGGATGGCTTTACCACCTTTGATCTTTCCGCCGGTTATGCGTATAGGCAAATTTCCGTTCTCGTAAAGCTTTCCAATATTTCCAACGAGTTAAACTATTTTATTCATGACAATTATAGTATAAATCCGATCGCCCCAAGGCAGATGATTGCTACATTGGCCTACAGATTTTGATTTTTTTCGTCTTAAATAGTCATGGCCCGATTATGTTACTTGCTGTCACGTACCTCAGAAAGAAAAAATCACCATGTCAAAAAAAGTCGCGGATCAAATAGTGGAAATGCTTGTCACCAACAATGTAAAAAGAATTTATGCGGTAACCGGTGATAGCCTGAATGAGTTGAACGATGCGGTAAGAAGAAGCGGAAAAATAAAATGGATCCATGTGCGTCATGAAGAAGCTGGTGCTTACGCGGCGGCGGCCGAATCGGAACTGGAGGGGCTGGCCTGTTGCGCGGGAAGCTCTGGGCCGGGACATGTGCACCTGATCAACGGACTCTATGATGCACATCGTACCGGAACCCCATTGCTGGCCATCGCATCTACGATTAACACGCCGGAATTTGGGGTGGATTATTTTCAATCCACCAATACCATAAGATTGTTTGACGACTGCAGCTGCTATAACCAGGTGGCAACTACCCCTGAGCAATCACCACGGATGCTGCAATC
>JBDTEB010000075.1:0-3757 GCA_039922795.1 Chitinophagaceae bacterium | reverse complement strand
ACCCCGCATCCTGGAAAATAATAATCCGGACTCAGCGTGGCAAAAACGATGAAGTCAATATCTGAAGGCTGAAGTCCGGCTCTTTCCAGCGCAATCTCCGCTGCTTTAACTCCCATCGTAGTAGTTGTCTCGCCTTTCCTGTCTGCATAGTGTCTTTCTTCAATGCCCGTTCTTTCCCTTATCCAGTCATCACTCGTATCCATGTACCTGGTAAGGTGTTGGTTGGTGACCACATTTTCAGGGACGTACATTCCGATGCCTTTTACCCTTGATCGTTTCATATAGCAATACTTAGTTTGGAAAAATACGAAACAAAAGACCAGACTCCGGTATATCAATTCTTTTGGTCTGATTCTTACCCTGTGACGAATTACCTTTGCCTACTTTAATCACAGCATCAACGTGAATCATGACGAATAATTCATTATCCGAACAGGAGATTATCAGGAGAACAAAATTGGATGAAATAAGGCAACTGGGAATCGATCCCTATCCCGCCGCTCTGTATCCCGTCAACAGCAATTCCGCAGCTATCAAACAACAATATAAAGGGGAAGAAAACAAAGATGAGTTTAAGGACATTTGCATCGCCGGTCGGGTGATGAGTATCCGTGACATGGGTAAGGCAAGCTTCGCCGTTTTACAGGATAGCGCCGGTCGTATCCAGCTATATGTAAAACGTGACGAGATCTGTCCCGGTGAGGATAAAACACTGTATGATAAATTGTGGAAGCACCTGATCGATCTTGGAGACATCATTGGTGTTAAAGGATATGTGTTTACCACAAAAACCGGTGAAACATCCCTGCATGTAAGAGAATTATCCATGCTTGCCAAGGCGTTGAAACCCCTGCCAGTGGTGAGAGAAAAAGACGGCGAAACTTTTGACGAAGTAACCGATGTTGAATTTCGTTACCGTCAACGCTATGCAGACCTCATCGTAAATCCGCAGGTGAGGGAGATCTTTATTAAACGTACCCGATTTATCAATGCCATCAGGCAGTTCCTCAATGCCCAGGGAGCACTTGAAGTGGATACACCTGTACTTCAGGCAATTCCCGGAGGCGCTGCCGCAAGACCTTTTATCACCCATCATAATGCACTTGATATTCCTTTTTATCTCAGGATAGCCAATGAGCTGTACCTGAAAAGGCTCATCGTAGGTGGTTTCGACTGGGTGTATGAATTCAGCCGCAACTTTAGAAATGAAGGTATGGATAGAACGCATAATCCCGAGTTTACCGTACTCGAGTTTTATGTGGCGTATAAGGATTACCGTTGGATGATGGCCATCACGGAACAAATGCTCGAAAAAGCTGCGATCGAAACCACCGGTGCTTCAAAGGTTTTATGTGGTGAATTGGAGATAGAGTTCAAAGCGCCCTATAAACGCATAACCATGTACGATGCCATTAAAGAACACACCGGTTTTGATATTGCTGAAATGGATGAGGACGGACTGCGCGAGGTGTGTGGCAAGCTTGGGATTCATGCAGATAAAACAATGGGAAAAGGAAAGCTGGTAGATGAATTATTCAGCGGGAAATGCGAAGCGAATTTTGTGCAACCGACTTTCATCATTGATTATCCTGTTGAGATGAGTCCGCTTACAAAAAAGCACCGCGAAACGCCTGGCGTCGTTGAACGGTTTGAACTGATCATCAACGGGAAGGAAATGGCCAATGCCTACTCCGAGTTAAATGATCCGATTGAGCAGCGCGCACGTTTTGAAGAGCAGGCAGAGCTTATGGAAAGAGGGGATGATGAAGCGATGTTTATAGACACCGACTTTCTGAGAGCACTGGAATACGGCATGCCGCCCACTTCCGGAATAGGTTTCGGTATCGATAGGCTTTGCATGTTACTGACGAACCAGCCTTCGATACAGGATGTATTGTTGTTCCCGCAGATGCGTCCTGAAAACCAGGGGTAGGATTAATTAACTAAAATTATCATGGAGAATATTGTTTGGGGAATAATTGGTTGCGGAGATGTTACTGAGGTAAAAAGCGGGCCGGCGTTTGGCAAGGTAGAAGGTTCGTCTATTGGTGCCGTTATGCGCCGTGACGCAGCCAAAGCGGAGGATTACGCTAAACGACACAAGATAAAAAAGTGGTACGCTGATGCTGCTGACCTGATCAACGATCCGCTGATTAATGCAATTTATATTGCTACTCCGCCTTCTTCTCATGAGAAATATACTATTGCGGCGATCTATGCCGGCAAGCCGGTATATGTGGAGAAGCCAATGAGCATCAGCCAGTCTTCCTGCCAAAAGATGGCCGAGGCTGCTGAAGCGAAACAGGTAAAAGTATCTATAGCGCACTACCGGCGTTTTCTTCCTCTATACTTGAAAGTGAAAGAATTAATAGCCGCCGGGGCAATTGGAAAGATTTCATTTGTGTCACTGAATTTGTGGCAGGCAGCCAAACCCGGAAAGGTGAATAGTAACTGGAGGGTTGATCCAACAGTCTCCGGTGGTGGGGTGTTTCATGATCTTGCGCCACACCAGCTCGATATCATCAGGTTTTTATTCGGACCAGTAGAAACTGCAGACGGCTATGCAGCGAACCAGTCGGGGCTGAATAATTCAGATGACATCGTTAACGGGAAAATTGTTTTTGCAAACGGAGTGCTGTTCACCGGGCTCTGGTGTTTTAATGTTCCGGAATCATCCGCTACGGATCGTTGTGAGATAGTGGGATCGAAAGGGTCGATCAGGTTTGCTTTTTTCGGAGCTGCCGAACTAGTGGTAATCATCGATGGGCAAACGCATCGCTTCGATTTTGTGAATCCCCCCCATGTGCAGCAACCCATGATTGAGCAGGTGGTAAACTACTTCCTGGATAAGGGGCCGAATCCCTGCCCGGCGTCCGAGGCGACTGAGATTGCCGGTTTGATGGATGCGTTTACGGGTACACGTTAGTTGCATAGTATGAAGTCTGTTCCCATGCGGCCGGGTCATCTTCTTTGGATTCCCATAACGCGGCCGCGGGGATTAAACGCTTACAAAAACAAATCCTGCATCAACCTCTTCTCGCCATTTACCGCATATTGTGCAAAATCAGTAATGCCTTCACTTGTCAAAACATCTTCGTCAACAAAAAAGTTTCCGGTACATTCTGCAGCTGGCCTGTTCAAAATAAAGGCAGCTGCATCGGCAACAATACCTGTAGTTCTGCTTCTCTGGATCAATTGTTCTCCGCCGAGTAAATTCTGAACGGCAGCAGTAGCAATGGTTGTTTTTGGCCACAATGAGTTTACCCCGATCTTGTCTTTTTTAAATTCTCCCGCCAGACCCATGGTGACCATGCTCATGCCATATTTACTCATCGTGTAAGCGAGATGTTGTTTGAACCACCGCGGATCCATATTCAAAGGCGGTGAAAGCGTAAGAATATGCGGGTTGGCAGATTTTCTCAGATGCGGAATGCAGGCTTTGCTCATTAAAAATGTTCCTCTCACATTGATCGATTGCATGAGGTCGAACTTTTTACTTTCGATCTGTTCCGTACTGGAAAGATTTATTGCGCTGGCATTATTTACCAGTATGTCGATACCCCCGAATTTTTGCATAGCCTGTTCTACAGCTTCGTTGATCTGTTCTTCAAAACGAATATCCAGTTTAAGGGCCAGGGCACGGCCTCCTGCCTTCTCAATTTCTTCTGCCGCTGTATAGATCGTTCCTTCAAGTCTTGGGTCGAGCTCCGCTGATTTTGCCCCAACGATAATATTTGCGCCTTCAGCAGCGAGTTTT
>JBDTEB010000074.1:0-5203 GCA_039922795.1 Chitinophagaceae bacterium | reverse complement strand
GAACGTCTGCCTTTTTCCACTTGAGAAAATCAAAACCATATGCCCGGACTTCCGTAATAAGTGCGGTCATCTTCCTGGGGGGTATCTTTCCAACCGGCGTTTCGGGGTGCAGTCTTACCCGGTAAAGCACTTCGTTTTTGATGATATTGCCCACACCGGAGAAAATTTGCTGGTCCATCAGGGCATCGCAAACCAAAATTTCCGCGTTAGATTTCAGTTTTCTCCGCGCTTTGGCAGGATCCCAGAGATCGCTCATGATATCGGCTTTCCAATCGTACCATTTTTCGAGGTCGCCGTCAAAGACGGTCACAGAGCAGGTGTAAAAGTATACAGATCCTGTTTTAAAGAATATTCCGAGGCGCAGACTTTTATCGGGCCTTGTTTGTTCATTAACACTGTAGGCTCCAAACATGAGGAGATGAATTCGGATAGTACATTTTCTGAAGCAAAGGAAGATCTGTTTGCCCCAGGTTCTGATGGAAACCAGTTTTTCTTTCTCAAAGATTGAAAAATCAAGGTCACCATTGCCTTTAACGCCGGTGAGGAGTTTTCCTTCAAAAGGCAGAATGGCTTCTTTTAGTATGACAATCGATGGGCCTTCCGGCATAACGCTATGGGTGCTTTAGTAATTAATAAGATAGTGGAGATTGAATATTTAAAACGACGTGTATCATTCAAGACGAAGGTTTTGAACAGGTTGATCGACTGTTAACCCACTAAATTTACCGCATCACCCTTTAAAAACCCCTTGATATTCTCAGCCGTCACCGCCATGATCCTCTGACGGGCCTCGTAGGTGATCCAGGCTACGTGCGGACTGAGAAGACAGTTCTTCGCTTTTAATAACGGATTTCTGGCATCGGGCGGTTCCTTAGATAATACGTCAAGGGCCGCTGCTTTGATGATGCCCTGGTTTAGCGCATCAGCAAGGTGCTGTTCATGAATCAATTGCCCCCTTGCCGTATTTATAAGTATCGCTGATTTCTTCATCGTCGATAAAAGAGCAGCATTTACAAACTCACGGTTATCTGCTGTCAGCGGAGCGTGAAGTGAAATCACATCACTATACCTGAACAACTCTTCCTGTGATCGATATTCGCCAAAATCGACTTTTTTATCACGCGGTCCGGCATAGATCACTTTCATACCAAAGGCAATGGCAATACGACCCACTTGCTGTCCGATGTTCCCAAATCCAATGATTCCCATGGTCTTCCGGGCCAGCTCCATCAATGGGGCTTCTGTAAAACAAAAGTCTTCCGAATCAACCCATTTTCCGTTGGCTACGGCTCTTGCGTTGATACCGACATGATTCGTGAGTTCCAGCAGCAGGGCAAAAACATGCTGCGCAACTGATGCTGTTCCGTAACCTGGAACATTACTAACCGTTACACCAACTTTTTTTGCAGCAGCCGTGTCAACTATGTTGAAACCCGTAGCCAGTACCGAAATAAACTTCAGCCTCGGTAGTGCTTTGAGGGTATCTGCACTCAGCGTAGTTTTATTGGTCAGAATAATATCCGCATCCTTGCATCTGTCTAACACTTCAGCTGTCGTACAACGATCATACACTTTTAAATCACCCAGCGAGGAAATAGCGTCCCAATTGAGGTCACCAGGATTTAAAGCATACCCATCTGCAACAACTATCTTCATAATATCAAAATTAAATTTGAGGAACCAGCCCATGTGATATTCAATACTCCGGTAACGGCAGTGGTCTTCAATTCAGGTGTTTGGAGACGGCATGATTTTTTCCGTTTTTTGGTAAAACAATCTTATGGACAAGCAATCATCGGAATTAAACTCAAGCCTTACAAAAGAAACAAGGCCAGAAAGAAAACATCTAACTGACCTTGATCAAATTGTTCACAGGCATCTCAACGATGAAAATGATAAGATCACTGAAGAAGACATCAGAGATGCCGTTATTGGATTTCCAGAAAAATCAGCAGAGATTTAAGAGTCAATCGATAGATCGCAACCAGCTTATTCAAACTGCTAAAATCCTTGCCTCACGCAATTATTTCTTTAACAGCAGCCTTGCTTTCTCCAGAAGATTTTCAGCGGTAAATCCAAAATGCTTCATCACGACATCAAGCGGCGCTGATTCCCCGAAGCGGTCGATACCGATCACTACTCCATCCAACCCTACATATTTATACCAGCCGAACGTAACGCCAGCTTCAATAGCTATACGTTTTCTTATTGCTGGCGGGAATACTTCATCCCGGTAGGAGATGTCCTGGGCATCAAAAAGTTCCCAGGATGGCATGCTTACCACGCGCACCTGAACCCCCTCTCCTGTCAATACTTCGTGCGCTTTTATCGCCCACTGCAACTCTGATCCTGTTCCGATAAGGATAAGGTCGGGCTTGCCATTTTCGGCATCGATGACGATGTAAGCTCCCTTTTGAAGGTTACTGGCCGCGGCGAATTTTTCTCTGTCTATCGTGGGAAGTTTCTGACGGCTGAGGATAAGCGCTACCGGGCCTTTCATTCTCGTCATGGCCGTTTTCCAGGCTTCCACTGTTTCGTTCGCATCAGAGGGACGAATTACTGTAAGGTTGGGAATGGAACGAAGCGAGGTAATCTGTTCTATGGGCTGATGTGTCGGACCGTCTTCTCCAAGACCTATACTGTC
Organism: Chitinophagaceae bacterium; assembly: GCA_039922795.1. Classification (GTDB taxonomy): domain Bacteria; phylum Bacteroidota; class Bacteroidia; order Chitinophagales; family Chitinophagaceae; genus JADCRZ01. The sequence continues at coordinate 2,559 of JBDTEB010000074.1, read as the reverse complement.
GTGGGTAAACACGTAAGTCACCGGAGCTTCAGTGAGTGCAGCAAGTCGGATAGCACCACGCATATAATCGGAGAAAGTAAGGAATGTACCGCCGTAAACGCGAAGTCCGCGGTGAGAGGCCATACCGTTCATGATTGCCCCCATCGCGTGTTCCCTTACCCCAAACCAGATGTTCCGGTTTCCGTAATGACCGGGTTGGAAACTCAGTTGACCGTTTGTAGGCATTTCGTTTGAGCTGGCCAGATCGGCAGATCCTCCGATCACCCAACGCACTTTTGCCTTGATGGCTTCAAGCGCTTTGCCAGATGCCTGGCGGGTAGCCTGGTCATCTCCGGCTTTATACACGGGAAGATCGCTATCCCAACCTGCAGGAAGTTCCCCTGCATAAGTCATACGCAGTTCTTCTGCTTCGGCAGGATAGGCCTTTGCATAAGCGTCATACATTTTCTGCCATTCCGCCTGCAACTGTTCGCCTTTTATTCCTGGCTCCAGCAGATGTTTACCGGCATCTTCGGGAACGAAAAATTTCTTTTCAGGATCCCATCCAAGTGATTCTTTTGTTTTTTTGAGGTTCTCCTCCCCCAGGGGGCTGCCATGAACCTTACTGGTGCCCTGCAACGGGCTGCCGAAACCGATGATCGTTTTAACGTCTATGATAGAAGGTCTGTCGGTTTCCAGTTGCGCTGCGCGAATGGCCCTGTCAATTTCTTCGAGGTCGTTACCATCGGTGACGTGTTGTGTATGCCATCCGTACGCATCAAAACGGGCCATGGCATCTTCCGTGTAAGCCAGGCTGGTAGGGCCATCCAGTGAGATGTGGTTATCGTCGTAGAGATAGATTAGTTTACCCAGCCTGAGATGACCCGCAAGGGAGGCAGCTTCTGAAGAGATCCCTTCCATCAGGTCGCCATCGCTTACAATGACGTAAGTATAATGGTCGAAAATCGGAAAGTCGGCCTTGTTATAGGTAGTTGCAAGAAATCTTTCAGCAATAGCGATACCGACACCGTTTCCAAAACCCTGTCCCAGCGGGCCAGTTGTTACTTCCACGCCGGGTGTGCACATGCTTTCGGGGTGTCCGGGGGTTTTTGACCCTTCCTGGCGAAATCTCTTTATTTCATCCATTGGCAGGTCGTAACCGGTGAGGTGAAGAAGGCTGTAAAGCAATGCAGACCCATGACCTGCAGAGAGCACAAAACTGTCGTGGTTCTGCCAACCCGGATCTTTTGGATTAAACCGCAGGAACCTGCTCCATAAAACATAGGCCATTGGAGCCGCACCCAAGGGAAGACCCGGATGGCCTGAATTGGCCTGCTGTACTGCATCCACAGATAAAAATCGGATTGTATCCACACTCAGCTGGTCGAGTTGCGCTGTTGTTTTCATAAACTGTATTTAGAAAATTATTATAATGAGGTCTCAAATTCAGGGACGAGCGACTTGCCCAAAGATATCGACTACTAACTTTCTGCCTGCAAGATTTCCAACATAAATCAGGATTTCTATAATATGATAAGATATTGGAAACATCAGGGTGAAGTAAGGCGAACCGAAATCTGCCGTCCATTCATTACTTTCATTTGCCAAAACAATGCCCAATCTACTAACGCATGTATACACTACTTCAAAAATCGATTTTGTTTCTTCTTACCCTGGCGGTCCTTTCATCGCAGGCACAAACAAAAAAGAACCTTACGCAGGACGATTATGGTAAGTGGCAAACGCTTGGTGCCACAACGCTGTCACCCGACGGCGACTGGTATGCCTACCAGGTTACTGTACAGGAAGATAACGATACGCTCTATGCGATGAACCGGAAAACGAATAAATCTTACAAGCTTGCATTTTCTTCAAGACCTGAATTCTCCAAAGACAACAAATGGCTGGCTTTTCAAACGACCATGGCCTATAAAGACGCCGAGAAGCTGAGAGAACAGATGAAACCCGTTGATCTAAAAATGGGGCTGCTGAACCTGGCGACGGGTAAAAAAGAAATAGTGCAACGCATCAGTAATTTCGAATTTTCACGGAACGGAAAATTTCTGGCGATTACCCTTGCACCCGAAATAGGGAGTAAAGAAAAAGGATCGGTGCTGCTGATCAAAAATCTAACGGACAGCACTACCCGCACCATTGGAAACGTGACCGAATATTCGTTTAATAAAAAAAGCGACAGGCTGGTTTATATTGTCGAAGCCGCTAATTCCGCAGGTAATACCGTGGAGTTATTCAACCTTAAAGACAATAGCATTAAAATTTTGGCCAGTGACACTACAAAATTCTCAAAGCTAAGCTGGCAAAAGGAAGGCGACGGTCTGGCCTTCTACCGGAGTTTCCGTAAAAACGGTTTCGAGGAAGACAATGCCATTGTTTACGTCTATTCAAATCTTTATAAAAATCCGGTGATGCAGAAATTCGATCCGGAAACTGCGGACGGGTTCCCAAAAGGAATGCGAATATCCGCAGCTTCCAGGTTATCACTAAGCGACGATATGACGACGGGTTTTTTCGGAATAAAAAAATGGACGGCAAATCCGCTTGCTAAAAAAGACGATAAAA
>JBDTEB010000073.1:0-14779 GCA_039922795.1 Chitinophagaceae bacterium | reverse complement strand
GGAGAATTCATCATCGTAAACAAACATCTGTTAAAAGACCTGGTTAACCTGGGGCTTTGGAACAACACGATGAAGAACAAGATCATCAGCGCAAACGGGTCAATCCAGCATATCGACGGTATTCCTGCAGATATCAAGGAATTATATAAGACGGTTTGGGAGATCAAACAACGTAACCTGATAGATATGGCTGCTGACAGAGGTGCATTTATATGCCAGTCACAGTCTTTGAATCTTTTTGTTGACAGTCCGACGGCATCGAAACTTACGTCCATGCATTTCTACGGATGGAAAAAAGGATTGAAGACAGGAATGTATTACCTGCGTTCCCAGGCAGCTACGCAGGCTGTTCAGTTTACCGTGGAGAAACAGGCGACTAAAGAAGTTGAACCGGTGATACCTGCGAGTGTTACACCAACGATGCAAATGGCAGCTGATGCGGCCACCCCCGTGGAAACAGCCGACGGAGCGACTTGTTCCATGGAAGATGGATGTGTGAGTTGCGGATCGTAAGATTTTTAATAAAGTTGAAGCGCCGGGTTCGAAAGGATCCGGCGCTTTTTTGTTTGGGGACCATTAAATGCACCTGTTTCGCGATCACCCGAAATGCTCCGGGATTTAAATCATCACGATCGCCACCCTGCATAAAAAACGGACCTGTTTTACTGCGATAACCGATTGTATTCTTTTCTATATTGGCTGGGCGTTGTTCTAAGTGTCAGGTTAGCAATGGAAGGGATTTGTGAAAGGGAAATTACTTCAGTAAAGTTTTTAATGAGGTATTGATAAACATTGTTCATTCTTCCTGTATCTTTTTCATTGAATGAATGTTGATAACCAATTGAGGCAAGGTTTTCATATTCTTTGGATTCCAGTAAAATATTAATGATTTCAAGAAGACTAAGCACTTTTTCGAGTATCGTTGTTTTAAATGATGTAGTTGGGCGATACATAATAAAAGTAACTTACGGCACAGGATCGGCGGAACCATAACCTGGAAAGCAGATCTTCTAACGACAATAACTTTTTGGACATAAACCGGGGCCGGGTAAACCTTTCGTATAACGCTAATATCCAGGAGCCAGACGCGACCAATCTCACTCTATAAAGAATTCTAACATGAGTATCCGTTCTAAAATTTATATTCAGCCTTTTGGCGTTTTCTTCGGTTTTATATTATTTGCCATTTCCGTTTTCGGCCAGCAACAAGCTCTGTTGCAAATAGATAACCGGCAAGCGATACAGGATATATCTTTAAATGGAGCCTGGCAGTTTTATCCAATAGAATATGATTCTATGGCTACTTCAATGTCCATACCTGCTATCGATTCGTTAGTAAAGAATATAGATGTTTCAAATAAAAAATCGTTTGACATCAAAGTGCCACAATTTTTGAATCATGTTTCCTGGTGGCTCCCTAATGTTTCTGCACAATTTGAGCAGCAGGAAGATCAGCGCATGGCTTCCTTTCCCTTTGAAGCGAAACATGTATTATCAGGATTGTATCGAAAGGATTTCGTGTTGGATAATTTAATGGAGAAAGGCCAGGCGGACGTTTACATTAATTTTGAAGGAGTGGCCATGATCTCCAGAGTGTATTGTAACGGATATTATGTCGGTGGACATTTGGGAATGTTTGGATCGTTTAACTTTTGCCTCACTCCTTATTTAAACTGGGGAAAAACAAACACCTTATCTGTTTATGTCGAAAGAGGAAGCCAGGTTAAAAATGGCGACGAGGTGGTTTCTGTTGCAGTAACGGTACCCGTTACCAGGGATATGCTCTCATCATTAAATGCAGGAATGTTTGGAGGGTTCGGCAATGGTCCCCGGGCAAAGTTTATGGGTATCTGGCAACCGGTTAATTTAAAAGTATCAAAAGCAGGAGGAAGAATTAAAGATGTTTTTTTTAATCCTTCTTTACAGGGGCATCGGATAGCATTCACGATTGAAAACCCGGGGACTGGGAAGGTTGACGGAAAAATAATTTATTCCATCAAGGATTATAAAAGTGGCAAACTGCTACTAAAAGATACATTAAAACAAAACATCACGGTAAATGCCGGTAAAATCAACGAAATCATTATTGATAAAAATGGCTTAAACCCTAAGTTATGGACACCTGATGAGCCGAACCTGTACACCCTGGAAGTGCATTGGATAAACAATAAAAATCAAACAACTGATATTTGGGTAGATCAGGTGGGTTATAGAACGATATCGGTAAAAGGCCAGCAGATTTATTTAAATGGAAAACGGTATTGGATCAGGGGTGCTGGAATGCCACCGTATGGCTACAAGTCCAATGACTCAATGGTCGCACAGAATTTTCTCAAATATATGCATGACGGCAATGAGATGGTAACGAGAACCGGCTGCAATCCCTGGAATAACATGTGGTATACTGCCGCGGATAAAATTGGAGTTGGCGTAAGTTCCGAAGGAGTGCGCCCCTGGGCACTCATGTCGAAATCCCCTCCCCCTCCCGCATCGATATTAGAGCATTGGAAAGCAGAGCAACTTGAATCGGTGAAACAATATCGTAACCATCCGAGCATACTATTTTACGCGGTTTCTAACGAAGGTTTGCAGGGCGATGCCAAAAACCCTCAAAAGCTGGCAATATTCAAAGACATTATAGATGCCATGCGTAAGTTGGATCCCAGTCGTCCGATCATTCAAACTTCCGGAGATCCCGATCATCAGGGTATTGCAGACATAGAGGATGTGCATTCTTACTGGGGGTGGTATGAGTCTTCATCCTATGTTAACGACTACAGCAAGCCAATGCGTGGATTATCACTTGGGGATGGCCGCCCTTTTTTAAATGAAGAATGCGCTATCCCTTATTCATCCACTGACAATGGGAAAACACATCCCAACTATGTCGGATTATACTCTGCTCAGCCCTGGGTTGGCGACCTCGGCGTTTTTGGTGATGATCCTTCTTACTACCAGGAACACATACGCGCAGAGGCAAAAATGAAATCAGAAAAACTTCGTTACAGCCGGAAAAAATTACCCACTGCCGGTTTTCTGCTATTTGCAAATGTTACCTGGATTCAGCATGCCTTATCAAAACCTGCAAATGAATGGAAACCTTTTCCTGTTTATTACGCAGTTAAACAGGCTTTTCAACCGGTGCTGGTCGCGCTCCAAACCACTCAGCGCGTCTTCTATACCGGCGAGAAAATTAATTCAACCATTTATGTGGTGAATGATGATAGCAAATTTAAAGATCTGAATAGCTTGACTGTCATAGCTGAGATCAGTGACTCTTTAGGTAAAGTCGTTTCGACAAAAAAGATGTACCTGGGTAATGTGAGTTATTTTGATGTAAAAAGTTATCCATTTTCCTGGGTCATTCCTGATATCAAAGGCCGAAATAAACACCTCGTGAAGGCTTCGATATCATTTCGCCTGATAAACGGAGAAGGCAAACAAGTATCACAAAATACGTACATGGTTCGTTTTGCATCGCCCCCGCAAATTTCGGGTAACCATAAAAACCTGACCATAGCCCAGTCAGGTTGTAACAATTCCATTCTTTCTCAGCTAAGATCAATGGGATCGAAAATTATTCCGGTAAATAACAGTATAGGTATTGCAGATATTGTTTTACTGGGGGCAGGTGCAACGAATATTCAACTTAAAGAGGCTAAGGCCGCTTTAAAACCGGGTGGGCGAATTGTTGTTCTGGAACAGGGCGCAGCAGCGAAGAGACTTTGCGAAGATGTTTATTTAAAAGAAAGTTTAACTAAAACCGATTCGACTTCACGAGCTATTGACGACTATATGTATGATGATGGAACACATTCCAACGATCCGGTAATAAAAATTAAAGGCGAATTTGTTGAGATGCTGCAATGGGAAAATAGTCAGCCCTTGTTTGATGGATTAGATGCCATGGATTGGAAATGGTGGATGCAAGGACAGGGGCTTCCTGCACTTGTCTGCACCGCAGGTCATAAAATAGACACAAAGAATAAAAGTGTTATTCCAATTGGAAAATTTCTACTGCCTCATTTTTACTGGACTGAAGGGAATCTTAACGACATCTATAAATCGAAAATCAGTTATCCCGTTTTTGCAGTTAGGCGAGACTGGGGTACGATAATTATTTGCGATTTGATGATTTCTGAAAGCCTCTCATTTGACCCGCGAGCCGGTATAACGCTCACCAATTTAATGATTAAACCTATCCGATAAAAGTAATATCTCTGGTGGATATCTTAATATTTACCTCACCACAATTGAACAATAAAAATACTCATGGCAGTCTGGAAAAATGATCAGGAATTATTTACGCTGGCTAAACAGGATCTATTCACTGCTTTAGTCGGAGACGTATTAGATAAACTCGGTTTTCTACATCAATTTTTACCGCAACAGCTGAAACCGCTCGATCCGAAAATGGTAATTATTGGCAGAGCAATGCCAGTTTTGGGTCGTGGTATATCTGGTGGATTATTTCAATAAAAGAAATCAAATCAACATAAATAGCCAGCCTATCGGTGATGATACGGGGTGGAGAGTGGCCGGCGACCCGGAAAAATTGTGGACGGCTGAAGAGTTGATTTACTTAAAAAAGAAATTAATGAAGCAGGCCTGGTATTAGAGGGCATTGAGAATTTTGATCCCGCCCATTGGTACGACGTGTTATTGAACGGCCCAAAAAAGCAACAGCAGATGGAGGGTTTAAATACAATTATCAGAAATGTCGGTTTAGCCGGGATCCCGATATTTGGATAGAATTTTAGCCTTGCTGGTGTTTGCGACCCTTTTTATTTTTCTTTTTTAGGTGTGTATTTGAACTCCCGAGGGATATCTGCCAGGATAACGCACAAAACCGAAAGCAGATTGCAGACATAATCGCTTATGAGACAAGAAATTAATTTACCTTGACCTTTTTACTGATTACCTACCTCTTAAGCCGCTACAATGAAACCTGAGCTTTCTGGATCATACCAGCATTGAATAGAGGATCGATTTCTTGCCTGCTTAAAAAAATTCCAACCAATATTGTTTCAATTTGTTGTTTAACATCATTTACCAAACCAGCTAACTATGCACAGATCAAGGCATCAATGGTCTTATTTGCTTATCCTCTCTTTGTTTTGCTTCTTATCAGAACCCCTGCTGGCCCTGGACCTGCCCAATATTCCTGCTAAAACATTTGCGACCATTACCGGGAAAGTAACCGATGGCGCAACCAGAGAAATTCTCAACGGGGTAACCGTAGCAATAAAAGGCTCAACAACTGCTACAAGCACCGATGCTCAGGGCTTCTACACTATCAGTGCGGCAACCACAGACATCATAATATTCAGCTTCGTAGGCTACGTGCCCCAGGAGATCCCTGTAGCGGCGCGCACGGTGATCAATATACAACTGAGGGCCGATGCCCTCAGCCTCAATGAGGCCGTGGTCGTGGGTTATGGCACACAACGAAAAGCAAATATCACCGGTGCAGTGAGCTCCATCTCAGCGAGAAATATCAAAGATCTTTCCGTAACCACTTTTGAAAACGCAGTTCTCGGACAGGTGGCCGGCGTTCAGGTTCAGGAGCCGAGCGGTGAACCAGGATCTGCGCCAACCATTCGCATCCGCGGCGTGGGTTCTATTTCGGCAGGCAACGAACCGCTTTACGTGATCGACGGTTTCCCGGTTTCAAAAAATGTCGACCCGGGTGTTCAGGGTGATGTAGCCAGGCGAACAGTAGCTTTTCGTGCGCAGCCTTCTAACCCCCTGGGCACCATCAGTCCGGGTGATATTGAATCGATAGAAATATTGAAAGACGCTTCTGCCGCCGCAATCTACGGATCCAGGGGATCGAATGGTGTGGTGCTGATCACTACGAAAAAAGGCAGCCGGGATGGAAAACCATCTGTTGCCTTTAACTCATATATCGGTGTTCAAAAGGTCTCTCACAAAGTTAACCTGATGAATGCGGCGGAACTTTCGGTCTATGTGAAGGAAGCAAAAAATAATGCGTATATCCAGGATGTGCCGGGAGCGCTGGCATCTGATCCAAACCCCGTAAGATCTACAAAAATCGCCGCCGTACCTTCTCTTACCCCGGGTTTTTACCTCATCCCGGATGATTTCCTGAATCCTACCGGTGTAGATACCGATTGGCAGGATGTATTGTTCAAAACGGCCTCTATCCAGAACAGTACGCTCTCCCTTTCCGGCGGTTCCGAGAAACTCAGTTACTATGTTTCCGGAAATTATTACGATCAGAAAGGGATCATTGATAATACAGGTTTTAAGAGATACAGTTTCAGGGTGAACCTCGCTGCTCAGCCTTTCAGCAAACTGAAAGTGGGCATAAACCTCAATCCTTCTTTCACGGATCAGCAAAGAGGTTCAACGAGTGCCCCGTACTTCGCAGATCCGCCAGGCGCTGTTTACACCGCGTTAGTTACGTCTCCAACGGTGAGTCCATACCTGCCAAACGGAACCATCAACCAGACCGATAACCAGTCGCACCTTTTTACCGAAACGGGCCTCGATGCCGCAATGACAGCTTCCAGTAATCCGCTCGCCGTGGTAAATTATATCCATGATAACCTCAACCAGTTTAGAACTTTTACGAGCGGTTTTGCCGAGTATGAAATAATCAAGGGTTTGAAATATAAACTCTACGGTGGTGCCGACATCAACAGTTACAATAAAAATTATTATCGCCAGCGCGCCTTCCTCGACAGGAATGCCACGGTTGGCGTGCCTTTCGGACAATCGAATTCATCACTCGAAACAAACTGGCTCGTAGAAAATACACTCTCCTACGAAAAACGAGCAGGGGAACACTTTATAACCGCCGTTGCAGGTTACACCGCACAGAAAGACCGCCTCAAGGCAAACCAGGTACAGGCAGAAAATTTCCCTGACGACCTGGTGCAAACAGTGAGTGGTGGGCAAATTACGGGTGGAACCTCCACCATCGAAGAATGGTCGCTTGTCTCCTATCTCGCGAGGGCAAACTATACTTTCCGTGATCGCTATCTTTTAAGTGCAACCATCCGTGCAGATCAGGCTTCACGTTTTGGCAAAGGTAACCGCACAGGAACTTTTCCATCCTTATCGGCAGGCTGGAAAATTTCAGAAGAGTCTTTCATGAAAAACATATCGTTTATTACCGATTTGAAGCTCCGTGGCAGCTGGGGTAAAACAGGAAACTTTCTGATCCCGAATTATGCGTCGATAGGTTTGCTCAATCCTTACAAGTATGTGTTCGGAAATGCGATAGCTAACGGTATCGCACCAACGACGCCAGGCAATGGTGCCCTCACCTGGGAGAAAAATACGCAAACGGACTTTGGTCTGGACATCGGCATCCTGAAGAACAGGATCTTCGTATCGCTCGACCTTTACAGGAAGGTCACCTCCGACCTGCTGCTCAATGTGCAGATACCCGCCGCCGTTGGCTTTGGTACGCTTAGTCCATTGCAAAATATCGGTGAAGTAGAAAATAAAGGCTTCGAAGTCGCCATCACGAGTTACAACCTTACCGGGAAATTCACCTGGTACACCGATCTCAATTTTTCCACCAATACAAACAAGGTGTTGAAGCTCGGAGTAACGGGTGATCCCATACTTGGAAATAGCGGTAATGGAAACCGGCACATCACCCGCATTGGCGACCCCGTGGGAAGTTACTACGGGTATGTGGTTGATGGAATTTACCAGACCCAGGCCGACATATCGAAAGCACCGAAAGACCAGGTGGCACAGAAAACAATGCCAGGTGATTTCAGGTTTAAAGACGTGAATGGTGATGGGGTGATCAATGCGCTGGATCGCACGGCCATCGGCAGCTATCAGCCCCGCTTCACTTATGGTATGACTAACCGCTTTGGCTATAAAGGCTTCGAACTAAGTCTTCTGATACAAGGGGTGGAAGGTGCAAAGATTTTGAACCTCACCCGCAGGCACCTGGCTAACGGTGAGGCCGGAACGAACTCTTATGCTTTTGAACTCGATCGCTGGGTTTCGGTTGATCATCCCGGAAATGGAAAGATTCCCCGCGCAGACAGGTTGAACGATGCCTCCCACAATATGAATAACCGGCCTTCCACTTTCCAGATCGAGGATGGCTCCTATCTGCGTCTCAGGAACGTTACTTTGGGTTACACTTTCAGTCCGGAAAAGATGGGCGCAAGATTTCCTGCATTGCGTGTTTATGTCACGGGAACCAACCTGATCACCTCGACAAAATACCAGGGATATAATCCTGAAGTAAATAACCAGGCAACTTCAAACACTACGCCAGGAGAAGATTACGGCGCCTATCCGCTGACAAAAAATTATACCCTGGGCATTAACGTTACTTTTAAATAATTCATATGAAACCGAATTATACCATTATTATATTTTCTATCTTTTTGCTGACCGCCTGCAGTAAAAGTTTTACAGATCTCAGCCCGGTCTCCCAACGAAATGTCGATGTATTCTATCGCACATCCGGCGACATGGTTACGGCAATAAATGCCACTTACAAGGCACTCCAGCTCACCGGCACCTACAACCAGGGCTACTGGATAACGAGCGAATTGCGGTCAGACAATACCGACGCAGGTAACGATGTGAGCGGCGGTCTGGGGATCGATCTTAACGTTGTTGATAATTTTAAAGAAGATGAGACTTCTGAAGTTGTCAGTTCCGTGTATTTTGATAGTTATGTAGGCATCGGCCGCGCGAATATTGTGTTAAGCAGAATTGATGCCGTGCCAATGGATGAGACATTAAAAAATCGTATCAAAGGCGAAGCATTGTTTTTACGCGCCTTATTTTATTACAACCTGGCTATTGATTTTGGAAGAGTTCCTTTTGTATTGAAAGAGATTCCCGTAGAAGAAGGCAAAAGTTATCCGCAGGTTGCTGCTTCAGAAATTTACAAACAACTGATCCCCGATCTCATCCAGGCGGAAACCTATCTTACCGCCCGGTACACCGCTACCGAAGTCGGGAGGGCAACTAAAGGAGCAGCGGCCACGCTCCTGGCAAAAATCTACCTGACCACTGGTGACAAGGCAAGTGCCGTTCCCGTGTTGCGGCGAATTATCAGCACCTATGGATATACGTTACTACCTGATTACAGCCGGCTTTGGGGAGTTGCCAATGAGAACAATGCGGAATCGATCTTTGAAGTGCAGTTTAAAGGCGGCGGTTTTGGTACAGGTAATCTTTTCACCAACACTTTTTCAGCTTTGTTGCCACACAGTACCGGGGAATATAAAAATCGCCCGACGGCCAGCCTTCAGGCAGCGTTCGAACCGGGCGATAAAAGAGTGGCATCGTCCTTCAACCCCTTGAACGGGCCCTTAAATGTGAACAGATTTATCCTTAAATACGGCACCACCAATGGTTTCACAGAATTCGACGGGGATTATAATTTCGTTGTATTCAGGTATGCAGATGTGTACCTGCTGTTGGCGGAGGCTCTTGGAGAATCTGCAGAATCTTACAGCCTGATTAACAGCCTGAGAAATCCGCGGGCCGGATTGGCCCCGATCAGTGCCGCTACGCCAGGCAGCTTTGAAGACAAACTGCTTCACGAACGACAGGTAGAACTGGCGTTTGAAAACCACCGCTGGCCCGACCTGTTGCGTTTCGGCAAAGCTACAACCATAATGACCGCACAAGGAAAAACTCCCCGCCTGTTGTTTTTAATTCCAAGAAGAGAATTGGACATCAATAAAACATTTACGCAGAATCCAAAATAACTCGCCAGGCTAAATACACATAGTATCTATTAGTTATTAAGTTACAAAACACAACGCCCTCGTCTGATTCATGCGTACCCCAAAGGCAAACCTCGGGTCCCGGAAGACTGTTCGTTGGCCGCTTTTTTCCACTTGCTAAAAACACCGGGAAAACAATATTCTCCAAATATCGATAGGTTGAACAGGAACATTAAGCCGCCGAAGAGTTGAAGTCCGAGGAAGAGCGCAATACCCAGGTGCATCATCAGTATGCCCACTAGCCAGAACTTCCTGGTTTTTGACCAGAGGATCCCCAAAGGATACACCGTTTCCAGCAGAAGAGTTCCCAGGCAAAGTATTTTAGGCACCAGGGGAACGCTGGCCATCCAGTCGATGTTCACGCGATGAAACTGATCCTGCTGCATGGCGATCCAGATGGCATTGCCGTTCCACCACTGTGTGCCCATGGCTTTTTCAAGGCCGCTGGCAAAATACATGATACAGAGATGAAGCTGTATAATTCGAACGCTGAGGGTAACGAGATAAGGAGCTACTGTCGCAGGTTTGAGCCGGTTATCACAAGAGAACGATACGCCTACCGGCAAAACCATGCAATAGAAGAGACCGATATGAGCAAACGTTTCAACACCGTAGGCAGTGAAATGCCCGGTTGAATTTAAAAGGAGATGGCTGATCCAGGCAATGCCACCCATTAGTTGAGACTTGTATCCAAGTATCAATCCAATCAACGATAAAAAATATATAGCCGTTACCACGTAAATAGTCTGGTTGGAGGTGAGGCCTATAGTTGCCAGCATGCTCGCAACCAGCGATAAGCCAGGGGTGTGCCTTGTGGCCAGGGCATCGCTGATTTCCCAGGGAATTAATCCTTGCGGACCATAAAGCCACATCCAGTCGGGAAGCAATATAAGCAGTTGCACAAAAGCAAAAACGCCAATGGCTATGCGAAATGCACCGAGTGTTTGAAATGGAACCGGTTTGCAAAAGAACCTGCTGATTGAGGAAGATATTTTTTTCACGCTCTTATTATTTAGAAGCTACTGAACTGTTTTTTGAAAATCACGGTCAAACCAGAAATGCCATTGATTCCGTTTTCCTTCCCGAAACTCTTTCATCTGCGGAATCTGCTGAACAACCATGGTTAGCCGTATTTTCTCTGTTGTGGGATAGTGAGTGGAAACAAACTGCGCCAGACTTGCAGAGAAAATGGCGCGACCTTCTTCAAGTGTAAGAAAGCCGTAAATATTATTGATGCGATTAGTAAAGTCTGGAGACTTGCCTTTCAGGTCGATGACATGTTCCTTACCCGTGGCATCTTTGGTTGCAAAGATCACGTAGGGCTGGTCAGATAATTCCGGGGCGAAAAAACTGAAAATATTATTGCTGCCTGTATAGTCACCAATGGTTCCGATAAGGGTTCCGGCTTTCGATCCGGGATTTCCCCAGGAGCCAAAGTGACCGGCATACATTGCCACCATAAGTAGATGAACAGCAGCAAGAATGAACATTATTTTATGTTTTACTGGCATCGTGGTATTTATTAAAAAGTATCCGCCGGGCGGCGGATACTTTTGAGGAAGGAATTAATGCAGAACGGCGATGTTCCTGTTTTGTGGGAGGGTAGTTACATCAAGTCCTTTGTAGAGGGCGGGATTAACGCTAACCAGTTTTTCCCTGATGGCTTTAAGAATAAGCGGATCGAAACATCCTTTCAATGTTGGTTTGATGAGGTCTTTAAGGTTGATCTTGTAAGGCTTCATAACAATGTCGTTGAGGTTTGCATAGCCATAAAAGTTACGGGTGAATACGCCACCTTTTTCCGCATCGGAAGCACCAAGCATAATAAATTTCGCGCCGTCGAAACCGCCGGTTATGTCATCGAGTTTATCGAGTTTCATAGCCGAGTAGGTCTTCAGCATTTGCTGTGAAGCCATCACCGCGCCGCCGCCTTCAACCCTGATTTGTTTTAATCCACCATATTGCTTGAAATCAACTTTCGAAATCAGTTCCTGCAATTGACCAAGCCGGTGAATGTCGATCGTCCAGTCGGGACAGGTGGGAACGATAAAGTTGGGTCTTTTCCAGATGGCTACTTTTGGAAACTTCCGCCGGATTGGTTCGGGACAGATCATATCCTGTGGATCGGCAAAAATCAGGTAATTGTCTGAACCATAGGCCGTGCGGGTGATACCGGCACCAGCGTTCGCTTTTGCAAAACTGAAAGAATAATTGTCGATCGACAGATCTTTTACAATGGCATCAACACGGTCTGACGTGTACGCCGAAGTTGTCATTGCATTTGTCTGGAGGCGTGAATCGTCCAGTGAAGGAGTATTAAAGCCTTCGTTCTTGGAGCAACTTGTGAAAGTAAGGAGGGCTGCAAAGGTTGTGGCAGCGATACTGAGTGTGATGTGCTGTTTCATAAAACTTGTTTGATGGTTGTTGTCATTTGTTTTGTTGACAGCACAAAGATGTACCAAACAGAAAGCGAAAAACAGCAGGAAATAACCGTTATATTTTTAGTGATTAGAACGAAATATACCGTGATTTCACGGTAAAATGTTTGATAAAGTTTTACATCTGCAACCAGGCATCACCGGTATGTGGTATGTCAATACCCTCTTCGTGGTATGTCTCAGAATTTCTATACCCGTTTCGTGGTATATTTTCAGGTTAAAGATTCATGACCCCGTTTTTTATTGCGTATAAAACCAGGCCCACTCTAGTTTTTACATGAAGCTTTTCAAAAAGCATATCCCGATAGCCATCGATGGTTCGCACCCCCTTATTCATTTTATCGGCGATTTCTTTATAGGTGAGTTCCGAGCAAACCAATTTCAGAAATTGTATATCACGATCATTTAATTCATCGTCATGGTCTTTTTTACTCACAATATTGATGAGCTTTCCGGTAACGTTTTCTGTATAATAAAAACCTGTTGTATTTATCGAACAAATAGCCTGTTTTAATTCTGATGGATCACAATCTTTTAGAATATATCCTTTCACTCCGGCCCGCAGCATTCGAATAATCGCGTTCTCATTGTCATACATGGAAAGTGCCAATACTTTTACAGATCGATAATTCTCCATTATCCAAAGTGCTGTTTCATAACCATCCATCTCGGGCATGTTGATATCCATTAATGCGATATCGGGAAGATTGGCGGGGTCCAGCTTTTTGATAAAATCTTTCCCGTTATCTGCTTCAAATAATACCTGGCATCCGGGAAAAGTTTCTACCAGTCCACTCAATCCGTTGCGCAGCAATACATGATCATCTACCAGCACTACTTTTATTGTCTTATCCATATCAGGTAATATTAACCGGTAACATAATTTCAATCATGGTTCCTTTCCCCAGGTTGCTGTTGATCGTAAACTCGGCAGCGATCAGATTGGCCCTGTATCGCATGTTGCGGACGCCGATTCCTGGCGTGATGTTCTCCGTTTGTTCCAGTGTATTTATATCAAAGCCTTTTCCATTATCGCTGACCTGCAACGAAAATATACCGGGCGTATATAAAAAGCTGACAACAATAACCGATGCTTGTGAATGCCTGATGATATTCTGCAATACTTCCTGGAAAATTCTGAAAATGATGAGTTCCTGCTGATGATGCAAGCGATAGACTTCCCCTGTCACGACGGTATCAACCTGGTAGGTTGCAGCGTTTTTTAATAGCCTGATCTCGTTTTCGATGGACACAGCTAATCCCAGGTCGGTAATATAATCCGTATTCAGATTTCGGGACAGATTCCTGAGATCCTCGATTGCCTTGCTGATCAGTTGTTTTGAGCTGTCAATTTTGGCAGGCAATGTATCTGTATCTTCAATATTCATGGTATTTATGGTAAGCTTGGCCAGACTAAGGACCTGCCCGATATTGTCATGAATTTCCTGCGATATATTTTTAAAGGTCTGCTCCTGTATCTCAAGTTTGCTTTCGAGGATTTGTTTTTCGAAGTCGACTTTTAATTGTTCTTTTTCTCTTACATAAATCAGTTGCCTTTTCTGATAAATAAATACGAGAAGGATGATACCCACCGCCACGATGAGCAGGAATACCGAAGAAATGCCGATGATCAGGACCTGTTGCGGTAATTTATCCATATACAGCCGTAAAGCATAATGAGTGAACTTAAAAACAGCAGGACATTGTGCACGGACCATAAGATCGACAGCAACTCCCGCTCCTCATAAGTATTACTGTCGAGGATATTATAAAAAAGGAATATGAAAAATCCCCCAAGGAAGTATAGCAGCATGGAAGAAACAATCCAGAAATCAAAGTCTGCCCACAACTTATTTTCATTCACATTTCTCAGGAGCTGATAAAAGTAGGCAAAACAGAGCATTGAAACGGAGATCGACAACAGAGAGTATCCGACACTATCGAAAATTATGATTCTCGTATAGGTGAGATTCCTGAGGCCAGAATAAATCAAATTGACAGCCACGAGTGCCATAGATAAATGCCGGGATATTTTTCCGGTAAAAGTTTGATGAAAGTAATATCCTATGGCAAGCATCGCCGGAAGTATGAGCAGGTTGTAGATCCAGTTATTACTTGCTCCACTGTTCAGGTTGTCAAATACCAGCCAGCTGGCATAGCTCAAACCGGCAGCCGAAAGAAGATAATAACCCAAAAGCACCCTGATCTTCCGCTGACCTTTAATTCTCAGGCGCAGCAAAAGAGCCAGCGACAAAATAATATAACAGATTGGCTCAAGCTGGATACTAATGAATTGAAGGAAAACTTTAGTCAATATATTTCTCAGCTGTTTTAGCCGTGCAGGGTGGGCAGGGACAACCATCGATGGTTCCAACAACCTTGTCCTGTTTATCCATTCCTTCTGCGCCCACCAGCATATAGGCTACCGGTTTGTTTTTGTATTCTCCCGGAACAAGCCGCGAGTAGGCCTTAATGGTTACGGCACCTTTTTCAAGCAGCTTTTTTATATCTTCTGCCTTAAACAAAAAATAATTATCGTTAGCCATAAATACTGTTTTTAAATTAGAAATCAGCGTATTTTTTAAAGATACAAAT
>JBDTEB010000072.1:0-2617 GCA_039922795.1 Chitinophagaceae bacterium | reverse complement strand
AATTCCGGATGACCTCTCCAAAGCAGTCGGAAAATTCAAACCGGAAGATAAAATTATCGTCACCTTGAAACGTGATAAAAAAGAGCAGAAACTTACAGCTGTTCTTGCTAAACCGGCGACAACCAGTGTCTATTCCCGCAATTTCAATTTCGATTACAATAACGATAATTTCACAGGAAGAACCCCTTACAACCTGATGCTCACCAGTGGCCAGCCAAGACTGGGTATAAAAGCGCAGGATACTGACGATAGCAAGGGTGTAAAAGTGCTGGAGGTTGACAAGAATTCCGCTGCGGAAAAATCCGGTCTTCTCGAGGGAGATCTCATTACAGAATTTGATGGTAGGGCAGTAAACGGGGCAACCGAGTTGATGGAAGCCGTCCGTAGCGCAAAAGACAAAAACAATATGAAAGTAAAGCTGATGCGCGGCAGCATGGTGAAGGACATCGAAATCAAGATCCCAAAGAAGTTGAAGACCGCCAATTTATAGGAGTTAAATAGTTCATGATAAGAAGGTCGGTTAATAGCCGGCCTTCTTTATTTCCAGAATCGATAAATTTATCGGATGAAAAAGGTACTGATTATTATCTCAGTGATCCTGGCATGTTCTACAATGTGGTATTGCATAATGGAGTCCTTAGACGGTAGCGAAATCAGATTTAATCCAGGCAGAGCGCTGAATGCGCTTGTAATTAATAGTATCATCATAACCATACCGCTCTGGTTTGGCAAACTGAAACTGTTTGCTTCCCGCTCTAAAACAAAATCTTGAAAATAAATTGGAGCCGGTAATTTTGCGGGCATGATCGAAACCGGTGCCGATAAATATGAAGCCGTAATTGGTTTGGAAGTGCATGCCCAGTTACTTACCAGGAGCAAACTGTTCTCGGGCGACAGCGCCGAATTCGGGGCCGATCCGAATACGCATATCAGTCCCATCACATTGGGCTATCCAGGCACTCTTCCAAAACTCAATAAGGAAGCGGTAAGTTTTGCTATAAAAATAGGAATTGCCTGTGGATGCGAGATCGAAGGGGTTAACTATTTTGCCCGTAAAAATTATTTTTATCCCGATCTTCCAAAAGGCTACCAGCTCACCCAGCACACTACCCCGATATGCAAGAGAGGAACCGTACACATCAGAACTGCTGACGGTGACAGAAATGTACAGCTCAACCGCATCCATCTCGAAGAAGATGCAGGCAAAAGTATTCATGACCTTGACCCCGCCTTCACCTGTGTTGATTATAACAGGGCTGGAGTGCCACTGATCGAGATTGTTAGTGAACCTGACCTGTACAGCGGAGAAGAAGCATATGCCTATCTCACAGAGCTGAGAAAACTTGTGCGCTATCTCGGTATCTGCGACGGGAATATGGAGGAAGGGAGTATGCGGTGCGATGCAAATGTTTCCATCAGGTTAAAAGGGGACCTTCAACTTGGAACGAAAGTGGAAGTAAAGAACCTTAATTCGATCCGCAATGTTAAGAGAGCTATCGAATACGAAATAAAAAGAATGATTGAACTGGCAGAGAACGGGGAGCGTATCATCCAGCAGACCAGGAGTTACGATGCTGCGCGGGATACAACTTTTTCCATGCGCTCCAAAGAAGAAGCCAACGATTACCGTTACTTTCCCGATCCTGATCTGCCACCTTTTATCGTCACCCAGTCCATGGTTGATGATATACGGGCCACACTTCCGGCACTGCCTGAAGAACTGATATCAAAATACATGAATGAATTGCATTTATCGGAATACGATGCCAGGGCGCTAACCGACGACAAGGATACGGTTGATTTTTTTGAAACGCTTATCACGCTTACACCTCATGTTAAAGCCGCTGCCAACTGGTTGCTTGGCCCGGTACGATCTTACACCAACGAAAAAGGCATCGCACTTTCCCAATTCGAAGTTCCGGCAGACAAGCTGGCTTCTTTGATTGGGTTGGTGCAGGATGGCATTGTAAATTTCTCTATCGCCTCCACCCGCATTTTCCCTGTACTGGTGTCGGAACCGGCATCTGAACCAGCTGAAATTGCTTCGAGATTAAATCTTGTACAGGAATCAGATGCCGGTTCGATAGAGCAATGGGTAAATGATGTGCTGAATAAAATGCCAGACAAAGTGCTGGAATATAAAAATGGTAAAAAGGGTCTTATCGGTCTTTTTATGGGAGAAGTAAAAAAGATCTCCGGCGGAAAGGCCGATCCAAGAGTCACGACTCAACTGTTAACCGAAAAACTTTCAAGGAAAGATTAAAATCCGCTATGTCAACTTTCAAAATAATGCTCAAACAAGCCACCTGCGCATTTCTTGTGTGCCTGCTCATCACCGGTTGCAAACAGAAAGATAAAAATTCTTTCGTCATCAATCTAAACTATCAGAACCTCGATAAAATGAAGGGTTTTGATCCAGAGAATGGCAGTAACAATCCCGAGCCTGCGAAGCCGGTTTCCAACCCAAAAATATTGCTTGAAGAAATTCCTTACGGTCAGGGAACAAACCCGGTGATACTGGACTCCGGAAGGCTTGTTTCCAATTCAGGCAAGCTTGTACTGAAAGGAAACGGGAAAGAAGAAGGTATTTTTCAAATAACTATAGAGAACGGTCCTG
>JBDTEB010000071.1:0-4360 GCA_039922795.1 Chitinophagaceae bacterium | reverse complement strand
TTGACTTTTTCAATATGTGATAAATGTTGCTTTTCAGACATGCTGATATTTTGATTTTCGCGAACTTGAAATCTACCCTTCCCTCAATAAACATCCTTCATATACCTGCCATCTTCCTTCATCTGCTCAATATATTGCAGTGCTTCTTCCCTGTTGCGGTTGCCCTCTGCTGAAATGATTGAAACCAATGCATTTTCCACATCATCACTCATGGGATCTTTTGTTCCGCAGACGTAAACCATGGCCCCGGATTCAAGCCACTGAAACAACCCGGCTGCTTCTTTCAACATTTTGTGCTGAACATAGATTTTCTCCTGCTGATCTCTTGAGAAAGCCACACTTGCTTTGGTCAATACACCCGTCTCGAGCCAGTTCTGGATCTCTGTCTGGTAAAGAAAGTCGGAAAGAAAATGCTGCTCACCAAAAAACAGCCAGTTTTTACCGGTTGCTCCCGTGGCATCACGGTGAGCAATAAACGAACGAAACGGTGCTATGCCTGTGCCGGGCCCGATCATGATGATGTCCCTGTCCGGTTCTGGCAATCTGAAGAGGGAGTTGGGATGGATATAAAAACTGAGTTCATCATCCGGAGCCAGCTGGCAGAGAAAATCAGAAGTCAGTCCGTACTTCAACTCATCATCGATGGTGTAATTATTTTTCGCTACGGTAATGTGGATCTCGCCGCTATGAGCCTCCGGAGAAGATGCTATCGAATACAACCTGGGGGCAATGGGTTCAAGTAATTCTACGAGCTCTTCCACTCTTGCATTTCCGTCGGGTGGATGCCTTTTTAAGAGATCCAGCAGATCGGCTCTCGAATCTGCCATTTGGGTACCCACCGTATTTCCAAAGCGGGTAACCACGCGTTCCGGAAGATAAAAAATATTGAGTTTCTTTTTCAGGAGCCAGGAAAGAGAAACCGTTTCATTTTTATATTTTACCTGGTGGTCACTGTCAACAGAAAGTCGGCTCAGTATCTCCGCAACCACATCGGAAGGGTTCTCGGGTATCACTCCGATTGAATCGCCGGGCAGATAATCAATTCCATCTGCGCTAAGCTCTATGTGTTGTGTGATCTTGTTTGATCCCTTATCGTTTAAATTAACACTCGTCAACACTTGTTCGTGGAAAATTTTTCTTCCCGAAGATTTTTTTACGGCGGGCGGAGCTTCTGTAACCTGCGGGGCGCTGCCGTTTAGACTAACAGCTTTAAACGCAAGGTCGAACCACTCGCCGGCATCTTCATCGTAATCGATATCGCATTTCTGAAGGGGTACGATCCGCTGCGCGCCGAGCCTGGATAATTGCTGATCAACGTCCTCACCCGTCTGGCAAAAAAGGGGATAGGAAGTGTCGCCGAGGGCCAGAACGCCATACTTCAGTTTCTCTAGTTTAAAACCATTCTGATGGATGTGATCGTAAAATTTTTTTGCCGCTGCCGGGGGGTCACCTTCACCGTGAGTACTTACGATCGAGAAAAAATATTCTTCCTTTGGCAGGTCGGCAACCTTGTACTGATCCATGCCGACAACCCTCGCATTTATCCCGATTTTTTTTGCTTTTGTGGCAAAGGATGTAGCCAGCTTTTTTGAATTACCTGTCTCGGTTCCATAAACGATGGTGATCTTACCCGGATGGGTAAGCGCCGGTGTTGCAGGGGCGGGCGCCGTTGTATCTGACCGGGATACAAGGCCCGAAAGATAACCGTTCATCCACATCAGTTCGGCATCGCTGGACACCTTGACCAGTGCTAAAAAATTCTTCAGTTTTAATTCTCCTAACATATGTTGACATTTTCCGGCGGAAACTTTTCGCCGCTCCTACAGGAGATGGGCCATTTATTTTATTTATCGAATCATGCAAGCGCCAACAGTAACGTTGCTGGTTTCGTCAATGAGTATCGCTCCGCCGTTCACACGAAGTTTCTTATAAGCGTCATAGGCCACCGGGGATGCAGTTTTTATAGTGACCTTCACGATGTCATTGAGTTTTGCTTCTTCGGGATTTTGTTCTTCTTTCAGGGAGTTTACATCAAGACGATATTCGATTGACCTTACAACGGCTTTTACCACTCGGCCGGCGATCTGCAGCAGGTATTTATTTCCAGGTTTCAACGGCTTGTTATCCATCCAGCAAACAAGTGCTTCAAGTTCCTGAGCGACCTCGGGTTGATTATCGACAGGAACGATCATGTCTCCGCGACTTACGTCAATATCATCTTTCAAATGAATAACAATGCTTTGCGGTGCCGTTGCGGTATCAATTTCCTCTCCTGCCTTTTCGATTTTGTCGATAGTGCTGGTGAGTCCGGAAGGCTGCACGATTATTTTGTCGCCCTTCCTGAAAATGCCACTAATCAGTTTGCCTGCATATCCCCGGTAATCGTGCAGGTGTTCAGTTTGAGGGCGAATAACGTACTGTACCGGGAATCGCGCATCAGTAAGGTTAATATCTTCAGAAAGCTCAACCTTCTCAAGGAAATGAAGCAGTGAGCCGCCTTCGTACCAGGTCATGCTTTTGGAGTCGTCGACGAGATTATCACCATCCAGTGCGCTGATCGGAATATAGGTAACCGGAGGAAGGGAAAGGGACCGGGCCACTTTTGCATATTCAATCACGATATTATTATAGACGTCGCGGGAATAATCCACGAGATCCATTTTGTTGATCGCTATTACTACGTGTGGAATATTCAACAGGGACGCGATGATAGAATGTCTGCGGGTTTGTTCAACGACGCCATTTCTTGCATCGACAAGAATAATAATCAGATCGGAGTTTGAGGCGCCCGTCACCATGTTACGGGTGTATTGGATGTGCCCCGGGGCATCGGCAATGATGAATTTGCGTGCCGGCGTAGAGAAATATTTATAGGCACGTCGATCGTGATGCCTTGCTCCCTTTCAGCGCGCAGACCATCTGTAAGAAGGGCAAGATCAATCTCGCCTTCTTTCCTGTTTTTTGTCTGTTTTTCGATGGCCTCGAGATGATCAATCATGATCGATTTGCTATCGTAAAGCAAACGCCCGATCAAGGTACTTTTTCCGTCGTCAACGGAACCGGCTGTGATAAAGCGGAGTAGGTCCAATGTATATAATTGTTGATTTATTAAAAATATCCGCTCTTCTTCCTATCCTCCATCGCCGCCTCGGAAACCTGGTCATCGATTCTTGTTTCGCCTCGTTCGCTGGTTTTGGTGGCGATTATCTCGGTGATGATATCATCAATCGTTGTGGCGCGGGATTCAACGGCTGCAGTACAGGTCATATCACCGACGGTACGATATCTTACTCTTTTTTCCACCACTTTATCGGATTCATCAAGACGCATAAAATCGGAAACGGCTACCAGCTGACCCTGATGTTCGATCACTTTGCGATCATGGGAAAAATAAATGGAGGGAAGAACGATTTTTTCACGACGGATATAATTCCAGATGTCAAGTTCGGTCCAGTTGCTGATCGGAAATACCCTCACGTTTTCGCCTTTGTGAATACGACCATTAAAGATGTTCCAGAGTTCGGGTCTTTGCAACTTGGGATTCCATTGGCCGAACTCATCCCTTACGGAAAAGATTCTTTCTTTGGCCCGGGCCTTCTCTTCGTCGCGCCGCGCGCCGCCGATACAGGCATCAAACCCAAATTCTTCTATCGTATCCAGCAGGGTAAAAGTTTGCAAGGCATTCCGGCTGGAAAATTTCCCTTTGGCTTCGCTCAGATTTTTCGCAATTATGGTGTCACCGACATAGCGCACGATGAGTTTCTCATCGATATCAGCAATCATCATATCCCGGTAGTCAAGTGCTTCCTGGAAATTATGACCGGTGTCGATGTGCACCAGGGGAAAGGGGAATTTACCCGGACGGAAAGCTTTCAACGCCAGGTGAACCATCGTTATCGAATCTTTTCCACCAGAAAACAACAGGGCCGGCCGCTCAAACTGGCCGGCCACCTCTCGCAATATGTGGATGGACTCTGATTCTAACTGGTCTAAATAATCTGCCTCAGTACTCATCTTTTCCTTGATTTAATTCTGGTAATGTTTTTGCTAAGGCGCGCTCGTGCAGGCCGCATTCTTTTTTGCCGGCATCTTCCCACCACCAGCGGCCTGCCCTGAAATCTTCGCCAGGCCCGATGGCGCGGGTACATGGGGCACAACCAATGCTTACAAAGCCACGGTCGACAAGTGAGTTATAGGGAATATTATATTTATCGATGTACGCCTTTATTTCTTCGAATGTCCACATCAGCAGTGGGTGAAATTTGATCACTTTGTTGGATGGATCCCATTCTATCGGATTCAAATCGTTCCTAGCGGCTGAATGTTCTGCCCTTAGTCCCGTTACCCAAACGGCATTGCC
>JBDTEB010000070.1:0-2952 GCA_039922795.1 Chitinophagaceae bacterium | reverse complement strand
TCCAGCAAATGGCCATTGTTTTCAGTTATGAACAGGCTGTGCGCCAGTTCTGTAAGTGTAGCAAGTTGTCGGGACCGGCGTTCTGCGCCGCCGGCAGGCATATAGGTTTCCTGATCCCACTGTAACACGGCCGCTGAATATTTCAGATCAGCCATTTTCTGCATCAGGGTGGTGTAGTCACGGTATCTTTCTTTAGTGAAGTTTTTGTTAACCATCTTTAAAAGTAAATGCCCCTGCGGGATGGATTACTGAATTATTCGTTAATTAAATTACATTGCCGCTCAATTAGGTGTCAACCCGGCAAATATGATTTCAAAATCTCTTCTATCTTTTTTTTTCTGCGTGCTTTTCGGATCAGGTTTTCTTTATTCCCAGAAGATCGATTCGATGATGAATATTTACCAGAACCAGTTTCCGCAGGAAAAAATTTATGTTCATTTTGATAAGGCGTACTATAACCCGGGAGAGACTGTCTGGTTCAAAGCCTATGTGATGAGCGGGATAAATCTCTCAGATATCAGCAAGAATTTTTACGCAGAACTGATCAACAACAAAGGAGAAGTCATCCAGAGAATTGTTGCACCCGTACTGTATTCTTCCGCTTCATCAAGTTTTGTAATTCCTAAAAAATATACCAGTCAATACGTTCATTTTCGGGCCTTCACTTCGTGGATGCTAAACTTTGATACTAGTTTTTTATTTGATAAAAATATCCGTATCGTTAACCCCGCCATTGCTGCAGAACCTGCGGTCAGGGCCAATTCCAGCTTGATACAATTTTTTCCGGAGGGAGGAGATCTAATCGCAGATATTGAATCAAACCTGGCTTTTAAGGCAAACGATCAATATGGTTTCCCGGTAAGGGTATCGGGATCCATCAAAGCTGCAGATGGAAAAAAAGTCGCAGATTTTAAATCAGTGCATGACGGGATGGGCGTATTGAAATTTCAGCCTGTAAAAGGACAGACTTATTCTGCATTTTGGAAAGACTCTACGGGGAAGGAAATAATTACCCCGATTCCCGATGCCAAACCTGGTGGGCTTGTGCTAACTGCAACCAATACACCGGGCTCAGTCACCTTCGTCGTTAAACGAAGCGACAAGGGAGAGGATTTGAAACAGATTGTTCTCATCGGGCATATGGACCAGCAAATGGTGTACAAAGCCAAGATCAACCTGAGCCAGAATTTTTTAAGCAGCGGCAGAATTCCTGTCGATCAGTTCCCTTCAGGCATTTTGCAGCTTACTGCTTTCAATTCGAATATGCAACCAATAGCGGAACGCATCATCTTTGTAAACAACAACGACTATCTGTTTGATGCCTACTTCCGCAGCCTTTTGAAAGACACTAAAAAAAGGGGTAAAAACGTGGTGGAGATTGAAATTCCAGACACGACGCTCACGAATCTTTCCATGTCGATCACCGATGCCAACGTACAGTCGACGACTGAAACGGATGATAATATTTACAGCCATCTGCTTGTGACCAGTGAACTGAAAGGTTACGTTCACAATCCCGGTTATTACTTCGCCGGTTATGCTGATAGCGTCACCCGTCATCTTGACCTGGTGATGCTCACTCATGGATGGAGGCGGTTCAACTGGCAGGATCTTGCAGCAGGCAAGTTTCCACAAATCCGGTTTGCCCCGGATAACTACCTGACTTTAAAGGGAACGGTGGTCAGTGGCAGTGGTGGAACGCTGGCCGGTGAAACCCAGGTTAACCTGATCATGCAATTGAAAGATTCCAGCAAACAATTTCTTTCCGTACCGCTGCTTCCGGGTGGAAAATACACGACCGAGCCCATGCTTTTTTACGATACGGCAAAGGTTTTTTACCAGCTTAATAAATCAAAAAAATCTCCTTCCAACATTATCCTGACCATAGAGAATGGCTTTTTGCATCCCAACCAGGTGGTGAAAATACCGGAGAGCATGAACCAGGGCAACCTGGTGCTTGATAACACTACACTGGCCAACAGCCGGAAGATTTATGCGCTTACCCAGCAGCTCGAGGTGGACAGGCAAAAGAAGGCGAAGATGCTGGATGAAGTGATTGTCAGGGCCAGAACAAAAACAGCCGCTCAGAAACTGGAAGACCAGTACACCAGTGGATTATTCAAGGGTGGCGACGGATATAGTTTCGATATTGCTGGTGACCCTTCTGCCATGGGTTCACAGAGCCTGTTCAACTACTTGCAGGGAAGAGTCGCCGGTTTGCAGATTTCCAATGCTACTTCCGGAAATCCTACGCTGAGTTGGAGGGGTGGAAGTCCGGATATTTATCTCGACGAGATCAAGACGGATGCATCCCAGGTTTCCTCTTTGTCCATGGCAGACATTGCCTTTGTAAAAGTTTTCCGTCCACCGTTTTTTGGTTCTGCGGGTGGTGGAAGCGGCGGTGCCATTGCGGTTTACACCAAAAAGGGTGGACCTTCCAATAACACAGATTTTGTGGGCCTTAGTAAGGTGAGTATTACGGGCTATTCGCAAATACGGGAGTTTTATTCCCCCAATTATTCGGTTAGCGATCCTTTGCACGATCTCGATGATATCAGAACCACGTTATATTGGGAGCCTTATATTTTCCTTGACAAGGAGAAAAAGAAAAAGAGCATTACTTTTTATAATAATGACATCAGCAGGCGTTTACGGGTGATCATCGAGGGTGTAAATGAGCATGGAAAACTCACCAGGGTAGAGAGTTTTATTGAATAGCCATTGTTTTGAACAAAGTTTTCAGGCTGCCGTTGGGGGAGATTACTTTCAAAGTCCGTTGTTGGCCGCCTCAGGCAAAATGCCGATAATCAGATTGCTGCTACACATTTTCCTTTTCGGTGAGCTTATACATCACCGGTGCTGCGGTTAACCCGTGAATGATGATTGACACCAGAACAATAAAGGAAACCAATGCCCAAATCTCCTGTTTAAACATAAAGTTTGCCTCGTTAA
>JBDTEB010000069.1:0-2956 GCA_039922795.1 Chitinophagaceae bacterium | reverse complement strand
AAATCTTTTGGCCATTTTAACCGGTTTTTTTCTTTTGGATGGACGGAACGGTGATCAATTTCGAGATCTGCCGAAGCCTGCCTGCTGACCATTCCACCAGCCAGCTTCCAGGTTTGCCATTTCTTATTTTGACGAGCTCCACCTTCCAGCGCGGATGACCGATACCTGGCATCTCATCTTCCTGTTCACTGGCGACCGGACTAACCTGCCAACGGGCTATGCTGGCGGTTGTAGCAAGATGACGGGGATTTCTTCTGAATAAAAATCCGGTAACCCGGCTCTGCTCAACGGCCAGTTGCAGTCTGCGCGACGCAGTAAAACTCAATTCCTGCATCTCCCCGATAACCCCTGCCAGTCCTTCACATTTCAGTGCTTCTTCCATCGACCACTGAACATCCTTTTCATCTTTCAGATCGATAAAAAGAATTTTATCCGGTTCTATATTAAACATCTTTAGGGCGGGTGGAAAGATGTTTCTCGAGGCGCTGATCCACAGTACCACTCCTCCGTCGCGCATCAGTGAACCAAGGATCACCGAAACAAAACCAAGATTGGCGGCCGCAGATTCTGGTCCGGAACTGCAGAATTCATGTATGGCACCTGTAGGAAAAATGCCTCCGGGAAAGGCATGCCTGATCGGCCCAAGACCGGGATCCATAGCGGTTTCAGCCCGCACAGGTTTGTAGCCCTGCAAAGGAAGGATCTCCTTTTGTAATCTTGCCATGATATCTGCCTGCGATGCCGTCATTTAGTTGCGTAAATATTTAGCAAGTGTACTAAATAATTTAGCATTACAGCAATGTTTTTTTCGCATCTCGTTACTCATTCATCCACAAGTGCTTAGATAAAAAAATATTTTTACTCTGTACGGGAGTAAACAGTTTCCGTAGCTTTTGTCTCTTCTCCACCTGGTGAGATATTAAAAGCAGTGATCTTTACCTGGTCTTTGCCGGTGAATTCGATTTTAGTTCTCCAGCCCCAGGATTCAGGATTATCGGGAGCCGCCTGGTAAGATCCCAGTACATCAAAAAAGTTTCCTTTGTTTTTTCCTTCAGATAACATGATGCCAGTGTCCATATGAAAAGTATCCATCCAGGCGCACTGAAAACTTTCTGTTTTAATCTGGTACCCATAAATAGCGATTCCCTCAAACTCGTTTCCCTGAATGATGCCTTTATATTGATGAAGTATAAATCTTCCATCAAAAAGTGGCTTAATGGTTCCGGTCATCGGCGAAACGTCTACAGGATCTCCGGGTTCGAACCATGTTTTTGTTTGCCCTTTCCAACTGCCGATCAAGGTATTCAGGGTTTTGTGATGACCGTTTTCTAATGAGATCTCAAGTTTTGATGGAGCCATGTTGTTGAATTAAAGTCTATTTCAAAATTATCATCTGCCAATAATTGCCGGTATCTGCTAACGTCTTTAACTGATGCTGAAGATAATATTTGAGCGGCTAATCGCAAAGCACGAGATTCTTTTGCAGTTGATAATTTCACAAATCCCGAACTTCGCGAGGATGTGGACTAATTTTTCTACCGATAATTTCAGGGAGATCTGCGATAAACTGGCTTCAGAGGATGATGCTCTACAATCGGTAATTGCAAGATATGGCTATCCACCCATGTGGACCCGGCCCAACAGTTTCGAAACATTGGTCCACATTATTCTGGAGCAACAAGTTTCACTGGCCTCGGCCTTATCGGCCCTAAAGAAATTGCAGGAGAAACTGGGAGATATCAGTCCGGAAAAATTACTCCTTCTCACTGATGAAGAACTTAAAGCCTGTTATTTCAGCCGGCAGAAAACAAGTTATGTAAGGCATCTGGCCGAAGCCATAACCAGTAGGCGTTTTGGGCTGCTGGACATGGAAGATCTGACTAATGAAGAAGTGAGGTCAGAATTGATAAAATTAAAAGGCATCGGCAACTGGACGGCTGATATATACCTGATGTTCGCCCTTCAGCGAGCCGATATATTTCCGCATGGCGACCTGGCAGCGATCAGTGCGCTAAAAGAAGTAAAGAAATTGCCAAAAGACTCAACAAAGGAAACAATGCTTGAAATAACCGGCAACTGGCGTCCCTACCGCACCCTGGCGACAATGATCTTATGGCATTATTATTTATCGAAAAGAAAACCGGTTAGTATGTAAACCAGGCAGTTTCTCACGCTAAAAGAAATAGTGGTTGCTGGCCAAAACGAAAACCACAAATAGGTTCTGGCCAGCGTAATAACCACATCAGTCCGGCTTGATTACTGTTTCACAATCGCCACCGTATTCGGACTCACCCCGGGTGACACGGAAAAAGAAAACTTTTTCTTTCCCGTTTTATCGAAACAAAACACTTCACCCGATGAGGTATAATTCTTTGCATCGGTTAGATAAACATCTCCTGTGGCATTATCGATATTCAATCCATAAGGTTTGGTAAGTACTGTACCATCTGTTATAAAATCGGCACGGGTTTGAGCAAAGTCTGTAGTACTTAACGCCCTCAGTTTTGAAGAACCCAGATACCCGCCGGTAGCATACAATAGTCCATCATAATAACGAAGTTTCCCAATAGCGGTATCTGCTGATTTAACGATCGTGTTGGTCGCCGTATTTACTTTCACCAGTTTTGGTTTAATGCGGGCATAGTCCCCAGTGCAGGCTACATACACATTACCCGCATTATCTGCGGTAACAGATCCAGGATTGACACCCACTTTGATCTTCAGTGTCTCTGTCATTGTGGTGAGGTCAATAACGGAAAGTGTGGAATCCATGACCAGGTTCAATCCTCCTGAATTGGCTACATATAATTTGTCACCGGAAACCACCATCCCCTCAGGATTACTTCCTACCGTGATGAACTTATCAACGGTAAGACTTGTCGTGTCAATCACGGCAACCGTTCCGTCGTAAGACGATACCAGCACTTTATTCTTATACCCTACAGCAAAACGGGGC
>JBDTEB010000068.1:0-6776 GCA_039922795.1 Chitinophagaceae bacterium | reverse complement strand
AGTTGAATGAAAAAAATTGTGGTGATCGGTCCCGAATCGACAGGCAAAAGCACGCTTTGTGAGCAGCTGGCTGCGCATTATAAAACCCGGTGGGTTCGCGAATTTGCCCGGGAGTACCTGCTTGAATATGGCACAAGCTACCGGTTTGATGACCTGCTCACTATTGCCAAAGGACAGATCCGGCTGCAAAGTGAAGCCGAATCGCTGTGTGAAGAAAATCTGCTGTTTGTCGATACCGATATGTATGTGATGAAGGTATGGTGTGAGTTCGTCTTTGACCGTTGTCATAATTTTATACTCGACCAGATTGTGAACAAGCCAAACGATATGTATCTTTTGTGCAACCCAGACCTGCCCTGGGTGAAAGATGAGCTGAGGGAATACCCTGATCCTGAAGCCAGAATTATGCTTTATCATATTTACAAAGACATCCTGATCAATCAGAACAAACCGTGGATAGAAATAAAAGGCGGGTACACCCAACGGCTCCATTCCGCCATCGAAGGCATCGACTATAATAACCGCGCTTCCAATTAACCAACAATGCAATTCATCAAAAAAAATCACCGCGCTCTCTTTTTCCTCAGCTGGTTTATCATCAACATCATACAAGCCGCTGGCACCGGCCTTTTCGATGACGAAGCTTATTACTGGGTCTATTCAAAATTTCCCGACTGGGGCTATTTCGACCATCCTCCCATGATCTCCATACTCATCAAGGCGGGTTACGCTCTTTTCCACAACGAACTGGGGGTTCGCTTACTCATCGTGGTAATGAATGTACTGAGCATCTATATTATTGAGAAATTACTGCCCCGCAAGAACGACATTCTTTTTTACATGCTTTGCTATTCCATGGCACTGCTGCAGATAGGAGGTATCATTGCCGTGCCGGATATTCCGCTGACATTTTTCACCGCCCTGTTTTTTCTCGCCTACAGAAATTTTCTTCGGTCATCCGTTACCGTTAATGCGCTGCTTCTCGGGCTTGTAATGGCCCTGATGCTTTACAGTAAATATCATGGAATATTGATCATCCTCTGCGTTATCATTGCCAATCCGAAACTGGCATTTAAACCGGCAGCCTGGATTGCCGTGGCAACAGGTGTTATCCTGTTTTTTCCACACCTGTACTGGCAATACATCAATGGCTTTCCTTCCGTGCAATTTCATCTCTTTGAACGGAACGCCACCTCTTACAGATTCAACTATACCACCGAATATGTGCTGGGTCAACTCGTGATGCCCGGACCTCTTACGGGCTGGCTGCTGCTGTATGCGGCTATCAGGTACAAACCACTGGACAGTTTTCAAAAGGGGATGAAATATGCGCTGTTTGGTATTTACATTTTTTTCCTGGTGAGCACGTTGAAGGGAAGAGTGGAAGCAAACTGGACCGTTCCCGCATTTATTCCGCTGATTGTTCTCAGTCACCAATATCTCATGGATCATTTCAAATGGAAGAATATCCTTTTTAAAACCGTCCCGTTTACCCTTGCGATAGTTTTCCTGGTTAGGATTTATATGTTGCTCGACGTTCAGCCACTCAGCTTTCTCTCCAAAGATGAATTCCACAAAAGCAGGGAATGGGCACACAGCATTGAACGGAAAATTGGCAATCATCCCGTGGTGTTTTTAAGCACTTACCAAAAAGCTTCCAAATTCTGGTTTTATTCCGGCAAGCCCGCTTTTTCCCTGAACACGCCCACATACAGGAGGAATATTTATAACTTCCTTCCACTGGAAAATGACCTGATCGGAAAAGAAGTCTCGGTAATTTCGCATGACAATTACGATTATTTCAAAGACACGATCCACACGGCTTTAGGCATGACCGGGTACCATAATGTTCCCCATTACTTTTCATTTTCGAAATTAAAGGTCGGGGTGGAAAGACAATTTACCGTTGCCAGGGGAAGCGTTTTGCAACCGGAACTTAGATTCACCGCAGACAAGAATGATTTAGCATATTACCAGGATACGGCATATAAAAATCTCCCGCTAAATGTGTACATCGTCATCGATGACCGGATAAGGTTTACAATTCCCACAAAAATTGTTCTTGGCGATATTAACGCTGAAGAACAAACGCTGCAGGCAACAATTCATATCGATCTTCCGAAAGGTATTTATTATGCCCGGCTGGGGATCCCTTCAGCTGTAGAGGGCGAGCCGTCATTAAACAGCAGCCCTATCAAGTTGATCGTAGAGTAGCCGGTTTTTTAAATGTGGGCAGACCGATAATTACCTGGATATCCGGATCTCTTTCCAGCGCATTCATTTGGCGCAACACCCAGGGATATCTTCGGGAAACATATTTTGATAATGGCCTTACCGTAAACAGTACGGGGTTTGGTAAGCTCGAAGCGATCATGGCACATTCCTGTCGGCTTAATCTGCTGGCAGTCTTATTAAAAATAGAACCGGCTGCTGCTTCGATGCCAAAAACACCCTTGCCCATCTCTGAAACATTGAGATACATTTCCAGAATTCTCTCCTTACCCCAGATGAGTTCTATCATAAATGTAAAATACATTTCCAGCCCTTTTCTTACATAACTCCGGCCCTGCCAGAGGAAGACATTTTTTGCCACCTGCTGGCTGATGGTGCTCGCTCCCCTTATCCTGTTTGGCTTTTTCTTATTGTATGCCATTGCCTTTTCTATGCTCTTCCAGTCGAAGCCATTATGGTCTGCAAACAGCTGATCTTCTGCCGCTATAACAGCAAGCTTCACATTTGCGGGCATATTCTCTCCGCTGATATAATTGCGTTTTAACCCGTTGCCCCTGACGAAACTAGATAATTGCGTGAGGGTTACCGGCGGATTCATCCATTTTAGGATGATGATGTAAAGAAATTGCAGGATAAATAGAAAAAGCAGGATTTTTTTTACCGATCTCCAAAGCCTGGGAACAAGCCCTTTTGTCTTCATAAACAGTTATTCCCGCGCAAGATAATGGATAACTAAAAGGGTTTCAATTTTGGACAGGTCATACAGGTATAAACGATATGGTATTTAGTATCAAACCGTTTCGAACGTGCATAAAGCCGGTTCAGCAGTAAACCCGCTCCCGCCACACCAAGCGCAGTACCCAGGCTCTTCCGGTTTTCAGGGCCGGTGATGGACTCTTTTAAATATTTTCCGTTGATCACATTCAGTGCGGCATAACCAATTCCGCCGATCATCAGCAGCGTTCCATTTTTCACATAAGAAAATGAGTCGCGTTTTTTCAATACCACGGTTGCGATATCCCTGTAATGAAAGGCCACCACATGACTGCCGAGAGTATCGATGGTATAGGTGCCCCATGGATTGGGTATCGCCTGGATATCGAATTCCCTGATGAAAACTGAATCGTTTTTTATTTCGTGAACCAGTCCGCTGATTTCTTCTCCAAAAACGAGTTTGCAGGAAATGTAGGTTCCCGGGAAAAAACTTCTTACCGTGATGTTATTCCTTTTCTTTACGGAAATAAAATCCGAAACCTGGCCGAAGGCTACAGCAGAAAGAAGAACAAATATGAAGAGAATGAAGGAAGGGCGCATTCAGCAACTAAGGTAAATCCTTGCACCAAGAGGTGGGATATTATTTTGTTAAAACAGTGCCGCCCGCACAATAAGACCTGGCCTCAACTTCAGGCCATCAGGGCTTCGTTGGCGAGGAAATGTTTCCAGTCTTCCAGCATCTTTCCTTTCAACACTCTTGGAAATTTATGCTGCCCGCCCAACTTTCCTTTCATGAGCATAAAATCGAGGAATATACTTTCAGGGAGAACGGTAACCCGGATATCTTTTAATGCGCTATTCCTCTCAACAGCGTAGTCGTCATTCAGTATTCTGAGATGCTGATCGATTTTTTCTGCAAGCATTTCGGCATTTACGGGGTCATTGCATGCCAGATACCAGTGATGAGTGAAATAATTATTGAATGCCACTCCGGCTACGGTGAACTCGGGGATGGAAACATTCATTTCCTCACTTACTATCTGAACCGCCCGGGTCATGTTATCCACGCTAAGGTGTTCACCAACAAGGCTGAGGAAGTGTTTGGTGCGACCTGTGATCATAATCTCAGACCGTTCCTTATCTACAAAACGAACCGTGTCGCCAATGAGGTAACGCCAGGCTCCGGCGCTTGTGCTGAGAAGTATGGCGTAATCCCGTCCCTCCTCTACTTCATTTATCATCAGCGCTTCGGGATCAGTTACCATATTGCCTTCGTGATCAAAATTTCTTTCGTCAAAAGGCACAAATTCCAGAAAAATATGTTCGTTGGTTACCAGCCTGAGTCCCTTCGCACACTGCCTGTCCTGGTAAGCGATAAAGCCTTCAGAGGCCAGGTAGGTTTCTATGTAAGTGACAGGCTTTGCAAGAAGTTTCTCGAAACCTTTTTTATAGGGTTCAAAGGAAACGCCGCCATGTACAAAAAGGGAAAGATTTGGCCAGATGTCATGGATTGAGCTGAGCTGGTATCTTTCTATGATCTGCTCCATACACATCTGGATCCATGCGGGCACGCCAACGATGAAACTGATGTCCCAGGTTGGTGCCTTTTCTACTATCTCTTCAAGTTTCTTATTCCAGTCTTTCTGACGGGCGATCTTTTTACCCGGTTTATAGAATGGCGCAAACCAGAAAGGCATTTTTTTCGCCGTAATACCGCTGAGATCACCTGCATAATACCCGGCCCCTTTCTGCAGATCAGTGCTGCCGCCAATCATCAGCCAGCCTTTGCCAATAGATCTTACAGGAATATTGGTATAGTTACGAAGCGTAAGCATCTGTTTCACCATCACCATCCTGTTGCCACGCATCAGGTCATTCGTAATTGGGATGTACTTACTTCCGGAATCCGAAGTGCCTGAGCTAAGCGCGAAGTATTTTACTCTTCCCGGCCAGCACACATCAGGCATCCCGTCCAGCACACGATGCCACCAGTCCTTCGATATTTTTTCGTAATTATATGTGGGAACGATTTCCTGGAACTTTTTTTCAGGGTGTCTGCTCAGTAGAATTTCATCAAACCTGAACATCTGACCAAACTCGGTGAACCGCGCTTTTTTGAGTAATTTTTTTAAGACTTTAATCTGCTGGACACGAGGCGATTTGACGGGTAATCTCAGGGCCTTGGCAAGAGTATCAGGTATGGTGATGTTAAACAAGGCCATATTAGTCTGCCAGCAATTTGATTAGAGGATTGAAATTACCGATTTGGGCCTTAATAAGCATATCTATTTTACCTGTAGTTTGCCCAAAGCATAAGCCTGGTACGCGAAGATAGGTCTTCGGGAGGAGTGCTAGGCCATTACAACAGCAGATATCCTGTTGGCGCGGGTTCCGGCTATGCTTCCGGAGCCATTGGAGAAGATGTGATACCCGGTATCTCCCTGAAGCTCGCAGATGAGAGTGATGATGGTTTTAAATGAAAGTACGCCTTCACAAAAGATCACCTCATCCGGTCTTTGTGTTGCAAACTGTTTGCGCCAGTCTTCCCGGTAGTCTTTTATTTGGACGTGGGTTTCGCTCCCCTTATTGTCTTCGATCACCTTTACTGCTCTCTCCGTTTCACCTGCTGAGCCTATAACCCATAAATCGACCGGGCCGGTGGGGGCTTGCGTTTTTTTAGGAAGTAGAACGCGTTCCATCGCACTCAAGCCACCCCGAAGACCAATAGACATCTGAATAAGCATATTGAAACTTCTTCGGGAAGGATAGTGTTTTTCTACAAACAGACTCATCGCTTTATAAAAAACCCGCACATAGTCCAGGCTGCCCTTTTTTGTGCTTTCCCCTTTAAAGTGGATAATCGTCGTTTCCGCCATAAAGTAGTTCTTGTATCCGCTTTGCTGGATCCTGAAACTGAGGTCGATATCCTCCGCATACATAAAGAACCGCTCATCGAATCCGCCAATCTGCTGCAACACCTGTTTGCGTACCATCATGAATGCGCCGGAGAGTACATCCACTTCCTTGTTTTGTCTTTCGCTGATATTGGGAAGATAATAGCGGGAAAACCTGGGTGATCTGGGGAACATCGCACTTAGGCCAGAAAGCTTATAAAATGACGTACTAAGGGAAGGAAAAGCTCTTTTGGATTCGGGAAGAAAACGCCCCGTTCCATCGACCATGCGCACACCACATGCACCAGCCTCGGTATGAGAATCCAGAAAAAGTACGCATTTGGAGATGCTGTCTTCGGAGAGAATGGTATCGGGATTGAGAAAAAGAATAAACTTGCCGGTCGCGATTTCCAGTCCTTGGTTACAGGCTTTTGAAAATCCGTTGTTTTCTGGATTATCGATGAAATTGACTTCGGGAAACCTGCTGAGCAGGTATTCCATGCTCCCATCAGCAGACGCATTATCGACAACGATGACCTCCGCTTCCAGCGAGGCGATGGCCTTTCTCAGGGAGAAAAGACATTGCTCCAGGAAGAACTTCACATTGTAATTAACTATTATGATGGATACCTGCAAGGACTTTGGTTTACGAAGCTGCGAAATACGTATTTATTATCTTATCCGCAAATTGTTGGCCAGCGAAATAACAGAACAGAAAGAATTCGGCAGGTAAGCTAATCGCTATGAATTACTTTTGCAAAATGTTAAAAGAAACCGTTCAGAAAGCTGCGGAGGCCGGTGCGGCCGTGCTTCAGCAGTTCTTTGTAGGAAAATTTACAATTTCCAGTAAGTCAGGCATTAACGACCTCGTTACTGAAGCAGATTATGCCTCGGAAAAAGTCATCCTCGAGATCATAAAAAAACAATTTCCCGATC
>JBDTEB010000067.1:0-4013 GCA_039922795.1 Chitinophagaceae bacterium | reverse complement strand
AAGATTCTTTGTAGAAGTGGAACCGCGTGCACCGATAACGACCATACCTTTTGTAAAAACGCATGAGTTTAATTACTCCAAGCTTCTGCCGGAAAGCCTTCGCGACTATACCTGGGTGTTATATATTCTTGTTGTAGTATTTATCATCACTGCCGTTTCGAACGGCGCAAATGTGACAGACGGACTTGACGGTCTGGCAACGGGGGTAACTGCCATCATCGGCGCCTGTCTGGGCATCTTCGCGTACGCGAGTGGTAATATCAGGTTCGCAGATTATCTCAACATCATGTATATCCCGAACCTGGGAGAGCTTTCCATATTTATCGGTGCAATGATTGGGGCCTGTGTTGGATTTCTCTGGTACAACGCTTATCCCGCGCAGGTATTTATGGGTGACACGGGCAGCCTGATGCTCGGCGGGGTAATTGCGGCGCTGGCTTTTATAGTAAGAAAGGAATTGCTGATACCGATATTCTGCGGGGTGTTCCTGATGGAGAATCTCAGCGTAGTAATCCAGGTCAGTTATTTTAAATATACAAAACGAAAATACGGGGAGGGGCGAAGGATCTTTTTAATGAGCCCCCTCCATCATCATTATCAAAAACTTGGATATCATGAAAGCAAGATAGCCGTGAGGTTTTGGATAACGACCATATTATGTGTGGTCTTCGCGATAGTTACGCTGAAGATCAGGTGATCCGTACCCTTGAAAACTATGTCGATTAACATGGAGAAAAAAAACCTGGTGATACTCGGTGGGGGCGAAAGCGGTGTTGGCGCAGCCATTCTTGCGAAAAAGCAGGGTTACCAGATTTTTGTTTCCGAAGGCAAACAGCTAAGTGATAAAAACAAGTTGGAGCTGGTGGAGCATGGGATTGACTTTGAGGAAGGTGCGCACAGTGTGGAGAGAATATTAGGCGCAGACGAGGTGATCAAAAGTCCGGGCATACCGGAGAAAAATGATCTGGTAAAAAAGATAAAAGAGAAAGGCGTTAGTGTGATCGGGGAAATTGAATTCGCATACAGGTTCAAAGGAGATTCAAGGATCGTCGCGATCACCGGAAGTAATGGAAAAACCACAACGACAGCCCTGATCTACCATATGTGCAGGTACGGGAAACTGAACTGTGCAATGGTTGGAAATATCGGCTACTCGTTTGCGAGGCAGGTGGCGACGGACCCTAAAAGTGTATATATCGTCGAGATCAGCAGTTTTCAGCTGGACGATACATTGACTTTCAGACCGGATATAGCCATCATGACAAATATCACGGAGGATCACCTTGACCGTTACGATTATTCTTTTCAGAAATATATCGACAGCAAGTTCAGGATCACCATGAATCAGGAAGCCGGAGATTATTTCGTGTATTGTTCAGATGATGAGATTACCAAACAAAACATAGACAGGCATTCAATCCAATCAAAACTATTACCATACACCATGAAGGAAGAACCGGGCATTGGGGCATTTATCAAGAACGACGAGATGAAAATTCGCAGCGAGGCTGAGCAGATTTCAATGAGTATTTATGACTTCGCGCTGAAGGGTAAACACAATCAATACAACTCAATGGCAGCAGCAATTACAGGGTCTGTCCTCGGGCTGAGAAAGGATACCATCAGGGAATCAATGGAGTCATTCGAATCTCTTGAACACAGGGTAGAGAAAGTGGGAACGGTAAAAGGGGTTGAATTCATCAACGACAGCAAGGCGACGAATATCAATTCAACATGGTATGCGCTGGAAAACATGAGCAAACCAACCATCCTGATCCTTGGAGGTATAGACAAAGGCAATGATTACGAACAGATCCTTGACCTGGTGATTGAAAAAGTGAAAGTGATCGTGTGCCTCGGTCTGGACAATAAGAAAATCCATGATTTTTTTAGTCCGCACATCGCCAGGATCGTGGACACGGTAAGTGCAAAACAGGCCGTTGATATCTCCTTCGCTTTTGCAGAAAAAGGTGATGTGGTATTGTTGAGTCCGGCATGTGCAAGTTTTGATCTTTTTACCAACTATGAAGACAGGGGAAAACAATTTAAACAAGCAGTAAAAGAACTTTAAGCAGTAAATGGATACGCTCTTACATAGAACCCGTGGAGACAAAGTGATCTGGTCGATCGTGGTAGTATTAGCCATCGCGTCGCTCCTGGTTGTCTATAGCTCAACGGGAACGCTTGCCTATCGCATGAGCAAGAGCGCAGAATCTTACCTGTTCAAACAGGTAGCATTTATCGTATTGGGAATCGCGGTGATTTATTTTGCTCACCTGGTAAACTATACGCTGTACTCAAGGATCTCGCTGATACTTTTCCTGGTGGTTATTCCTTTACTTGTTTACACGCTGTTCTTCGGTGTACGACTGAATGAGGGAAGTCGCTGGATCAGGCTACCGATTGTGCGGCTTACGTTTCAGACTTCAGATCTCGCGCGGCTTGCGCTGTTTATGTACCTCAGCAGGCTGTTGAGTAAAAGGCAGAACGTGATCAAGGATTTCAAGAAAGGGTTTCTGCCGTTGATCATTCCTGTTGGTGTCGTTTGTCTGCTGATTGCGCCTGCAAATCTTTCAACGGCCCTGTTGATCGGCGGAACAAGCCTGTTGTTGCTGTTTATTGGAAGGGTTAGTACGAAGCATTTACTATTGGTAGTGGCCATTGCATTGATCCCGATCGCCATGTTGGTGATTACCGCTATTTACCGGCATGATGCGGTAAAAGACGGACGCATAAGTACCAACGAAAAATCAAAACTCTTCGGGCGCGTTGGCACATGGGTTAACCGTGTAGATAATTTTATTTATGCCGGAAAGGATATGGAAGATGATGACAACTACCAGATCAACCAGGCAAAGATCGCCATTGCCAAAGGTGGATTTATGGGGCTGGGGCCGGGAAACAGTCAGCAGAGGAATTTCCTTCCGCATCCTTATTCGGATTTTATCTATGCAATAATTATTGAGGAATATGGCCTCGCGGGGGGAGCTTTTATCATATTCATTTACCTGGTCTTTTTGCTTCGAAGCATACGCATCTTTCAACGATGTCCATACGCATTCGGAGCATTTCTGGCGTTGGGTTTGAGTTTTACATTGGTGATCCAGGCTTTGACGAATATGGCGGTGAATGTAAACCTGTTCCCGGTAACGGGGGTAACGCTTCCTCTCATCAGTATGGGAGGCAGTTCATTTTTATTCACCTGTCTGTCGATCGGAATTATTCTCAGCGTTGCCAGGAACGTTGAACAACTGGAAGGAGAAAAAGCGGCACTGGCGGCAGTACCGGCAGTATAAACAAAATGGGCAAAAAATTAATCATAGCAGGTGGCGGTACGGGAGGACATATCTTTCCCGCGATCGCCATTGCCAATGCCATGAAAGAATTGATGCCTGATATACAGATTCTTTTTATCGGGGCAACCGGCAAAATGGAAATGGAAAAAGTGCCGCAGGCTGGATATAAAATAAAGGGTATTGACATTATGGGATTCAACAGGAGTTCCATGTTTAAGAATCTCACGCTGCCGTTCAAACTGGTAAAAAGTTTTTTCCAGGTGCGAAAGATTTTTAGTGAATTCAAACCAGATGCGGCATTGGGTGTGGGTGGATATTCAAGTTTTCCGGTGCTTCGTTTTGCTCAGCAAAAAGGCATACCGAGTTTTATTCATGAGTCCAATGCTTTTGCAGGAAAAGCAAATCAGATTCTGGGAAGGAAGGCATCAAAAATATTTGTTGCTACTGGAGGTATGGAGCGTTTTTTTCCGGCTGATAAAATTATTATCACGGGCAACCCTGTAAGATCGGCCATCGCCCAAATGATCGTGACAAGAGAGGAAGGCAATCTGTTTTTTGGCATGGATCCACAGAAAAAGACGGTATTGTCAATTGGTGGAAGTCTTGGTGCAAAAAGTATCAATGAGGCGCTTGAAAAAAGTATCGGGGTATTTGAGGAGGAGAATTTGCAGCTGATCTGGCAAACGGGGAAACTTTTTTTCCCTATTGCAAAAGCGG
>JBDTEB010000066.1:0-3935 GCA_039922795.1 Chitinophagaceae bacterium | reverse complement strand
ATTTACAATCGACGCCATGGAAGGCGTGATAAACCTGCAGCAAAATTTTCAGGGTATTAAAACCTGGAACCCGGAGTCCCCAGATCTTTATCAACTAACCCTTACCGTTAGTCGTTCCGGTAAACCTGTACACACCATTACAAAAAAGTTTGGTTTTCGCACAGCGGAACTCCATCCGGGGGAAGGTTTCTTCGTAAACGGTGTAAAAGTCATTTTTAAAGGAGTAGACCGCCACAGCTTCTGGCCGGAAAGCGGGCGTACGCTCAGCAAAGCGATCAGCATAATGGACGTGAGCCTGATGAAGGAAATGAACATGAATGCTGTTCGGATGTCGCACTATCCACCAGACCAGCATTTTCTCGATGTCTGTGATTCCATGGGCATGTTTGTCCTGGACGAACTCACAGGCTGGCAGGCCGCGTACGATACGGTAGCCGGTAGAAAACTGGTGCGCGAACTGGTGGAAAGAGATGTTAACCATCCGTCTATTGTGATGTGGGCCAACGGAAACGAAGGTGGATTTAACCGTGGACTCGATAACGACTATAAGATCTATGATATCCAGGGCAGGATAGTGTATCATCCCTGGGAGAAATTTAACGGCACGGATACCAAACACTATCCTGATTACAGTTATCTCGTCAACTCCGCTTTATACAGCCAGGAAATATTTTTCCCTACAGAGTTTATGCATGGCTTGTATGATGGTGGCCATGCCGCCGGGCTGAGTGATTTCTGGGATAAAATCATCAATACCCCTACCGATGCGGGCGGATTTCTTTGGGATTTTTCGGATGCCGGACTGGTAAGAACCGATCGCAATGGGGTGCTGGACACCGATGGCAATCACGGAGCTGACGGAATTCTTGGTCCGCATCGGGAGAAAGAGGCCAGTTATTACGGCATCAAAGAGATTTGGTCACCCGTATATGTCGCGCAAAAAACCATCCCCGCCGACTTCGACGGAAGACTACTGATAGAGAACCGGTATCTCTATACCAATCTCGATCAATGTCGATTCTCCTGGAAGCTGGTTTCGTTTCCCGGACCTGGAAGAACAACGGTCGCCTATTCTACCGAGTCGGAGGGCAATTGTGCCCCATTTAAACTGGCACCGGGTGAACGATCATACCTATCACTTAAAATACCGCAATACTGGATGAATAGTGATGCTTTGTACCTTACCGCGACAGACCAGTACGGAAAGGAAATTTTTACGTGGACCTGGCCAATATCCTCTCCCAAAAAAATCAACTCCAGGTTCCTTCCATCGAGGCCAAATGGAGCGGCGGTTACTGCCACGGAAACAGGTGATCAACTCGTAATAAAGAATGGCAAAGTCGATTGCTATTTCACGAAAAGTACCGGATTTCTTGACAAGGTGATGAGCGATGCGGTGCAAATTTCACTTTCCGGGGGTCCGTTTATGTTATCGACCGCACTGACGCTGAAAAGCTTCACTCATCATGCAGAGGGGAATAACCAGGTAATTGAAGCAAGCTATACCGGTACCGGTAGCATGAAGGCCACCTGGACTTTTTCTCCTGGCATGCCGGCAAAGTTGAGCTACAACTACACGCTGCGTGGTGAGGCTGATTTTATCGGCATTGGGATGAATTATCCGGAAGAGAAAATCACGGGGATAAAGTGGCTCGGTCGGGGTCCCTACAGGGTTTGGAAAAACAGGATGCAGGGAATGCAGTTTGGCGTATTTCAAAAAAACTACAACAACACAGTGACGGGTGAAAGCTGGGTATATCCTGAATTTAAAGGGTATCACGCCAACCTGAATTGGGTGGTTATCGGGAACAAGGAAAAACCATTCACGATTTATTGCGAAAATGAAGGGAGTTTTCTCCAGTTGCTTAAACCGGCGAAACCCAGGGACGCATCGAACGACAATACCAGTCCGCCATTTCCCACATCCAGTCTGGGTTTTATGTATGCCATTCCACCGATAGGAACGAAATTTCAGGGTGCTGAAAGACTGGGACCCGGAAGTCAGAAAAATGCGCAATTAAATAATGGAGGAATTAGCGGAACCCTATGGTTCGAGTTTTAAGTTTCCCCGGCAAAACTTATATTTATACTTTGAAACGAGCCGTCACGATTACCGGCTTCTAAAAACACTGCTACTATATGAAAAAACAAACCCGGCCAGCCGACATCAGTCGTCGTGAATTTCTGGGAAATACCATCAAGACTGCAGTTGGAGGTACCATCGCTCTTGGGTTCCCAACCATCGTTCCCGCATCGGTTTTTGGCAAATATGCGCCCAGCAACCTGATCAACGTCGCTTCAATTGGTTGCGGCCGGATATCCACAACGCACGATATGACCATGATTGCCCGCTATGCAGGTGCAAGGATCGTTGCCGTTTGTGATCTCGATAAAGACAGGGCTGATTCAGGTCCTGCAGCCGTCAAGGCTAACTACCTTAAGGCCGCCCAATTCAATGGCGGATTAAAAGGAGACTGGAATATTAAAGTACACTACGACTACCGGGAATTGCTTAAAGACAAAAGCATCGACGCCGTTCATATCAGCCTTCCTGATCACCAGCACGCTATCGTTGGGGTGCACGCAGTAAATGCCGGCAAGGATGTGTACCTGCAAAAACCGGCTTCCCTCACCATCGAGGAAGGACGCATTCTTAGCAATGCCGTTAAAAAGACAGGAAGAATCTTACAAATGGGAAGCCAGCAAAGAGGACTGGACCCCTGGCCACAGTTTAAAAAAGCCTGCGAACTCGTTATCAACGGAAGAATTGGAAAGATAAAGACCATAGAAGTCGGATTGCCAGGTGATCCCGGCGGCGGGGACCCCACCAAAATGGCGGTTCCAGCTAATCTGAATTATGATGCCTGGCTCGGCGCCACACCAGATGTCTATTACACCGAGGACCGTGTACACAACCATGATTTCTCCCCGAAAGGTATTGGCAGCAGGCCTGGATGGCTCCGCTGCGAACAGTTTGGCGCGGGTATGATAACAGGGTGGGGTGCTCACCACATCGATATCGCACACTGGGCGATGGGGATGGAGTATTCCGGGCCGACAGAGATTTGGGGAAAGGCATCTTTTCCTACCGATGATCCAAACTACAAGGGACTCTGGAACGTACACGGCATCTTTCGCACGGAAGCGATGTATGCAAATGGTGTTCACATGATCGTATCCAACGAATTGCCGACCGGGGTAAAATTCATTGGTGAAGATGGTTGGCTCTGGGTCACGCGCGGCGATTACCGCGTTACGGATAGTGTTCCAACCCCAGATAAATCAGGAACAAAACCCATCGACGCCAGCAATCCCAAAATTTTGCAGTCAGTAATCGGGCAGAACGAAAAACACCTATATACCGCCTCCGAACAACATGCCGACTGGCTGGATTGCGTGAAATCACGTAAACAACCAATCGCTCCGATCGAGGTAGGACATCGCTCGTGCAGCGCCTGCCTGCTTCACCAGATTGCCATGAAACTTAAAAGAAAGATTTACTGGAATCCGGCGAAAGAGATGATCTCCAATGGTGATAAAGAAGCAATTGCCATGCTCTCGAGGCCAAGGCGAAAGAAGTATGATTTTGACTCTTTTATTTAGTTCCTGACTAAATTTCTGAAAGTGGGCGAATTTTTGCGAATAAAAGATATGGAAAGGTGCAGGTGGCCGGTCGTAAACCGGCCCCGCACTTCTTAATATAAGAAGCATGAATCGACCTGCCTTTAGCCTT
Organism: Chitinophagaceae bacterium; assembly: GCA_039922795.1. Classification (GTDB taxonomy): domain Bacteria; phylum Bacteroidota; class Bacteroidia; order Chitinophagales; family Chitinophagaceae; genus JADCRZ01. Next base: position 202 of record JBDTEB010000066.1, on the reverse strand, counting down.
CCTTGTCTGTTAGTCGGATTGTTTTTATTATTTGCTCCTGAGGCACAGTCTCAACAACTCAAACATACCTATCGCTTTTTTAACAACCTGTCTGTTTTTACCCCGGAATGTGGCCCCGATCTAACGGCCATCAAGGCACTGGGATCCTGTTCCTTCGCCCCCCAACCTGGCGGTTTTGTTTTGGATAATCTAACCTGTGGAC
>JBDTEB010000065.1:0-5208 GCA_039922795.1 Chitinophagaceae bacterium | reverse complement strand
AGCCCTTTTAATAACCTAAGTACTATTTGTACATGGGCAAAATCACTGGGATTTGAAGGCGTGCAAATCCCTACCTGGGATTCGCGTTGCATGGATCTGAAACAGGCAGCAGAAAGCAAGACCTATGCAGATGAACTAAAGGGAATTGTTGAGGAAGCCGGTATGCAGATCACCGAATTGTCCACCCATCTCCAGGGACAGCTGGTTGCAGTCAATCCGGCGTACGATGCTTCATTTGACGGATTTGCTCCAAAGGAAGTTCACAACAATCCAAAAGCAAGACAAGCCTGGGCAGTAGAGCAACTGCACTATGCTGCCAAAGCCTCCCGAAACTTGGGCCTTAATGCCCACGGTACCTTTAGTGGTGCGCTTTTGTGGCCAACTTTTTATCCCTGGCCACAAAGACCTGCCGGCCTTGTGGATACTGGATTTGATGAGCTCGCATCCAGATGGTTACCCATATTAAACGCTTTCGATGAGCAGGGCGTTGACCTCTGCTATGAGATCCACCCCGGTGAAGACCTTCACGATGGCGAAACCTACGAAATCTTTCTTGATAAAGTAAATAACCATAAAAGGGCCTGCCTGCTATATGATCCAAGCCATTTTGTACTTCAGTGTCTTGACTATCTCACCTATATCGATTATTATCACGAACGAATCAAGATGTTTCATGTTAAAGATGCCGAGTTTAACCCCACAGGTAAGCAAGGGGTTTATGGCGGATATCAGAGCTGGATCAATCGCGCGGGAAGATTCCGTTCATTGGGCGATGGACAGGTAGATTTTAAATCGATTTTTAGCAAGCTCACTGCTTATGGTTTTGAAGGCTGGGCCGTAATGGAATGGGAATGCTGTATCAAACATCCTGAGGAAGGCGCAAAAGAAGGGGCTCCCTTCATCAGGGATCATATCATTCGTGTTACGGAGAAAGCCTTTGACGATTTTGCCGCTACCGGTTCTGACGAAAAATTAAATCGAAGTATTTTAGGGTTGGATTAAATATGTTTCGGACTTTAGTGTTTTCAATTATTATTTATCTAAACGTTATGAAAAAGTTTCTAGTTGGTTTTTCCCTGGTCATTTTTGTTTGTGCCTGCGGTGGCGGGGCATCCGCTGATAAAGCAGCAGAAGATTCAAAAGTGGCGGCACCCGAGCCTAAGAAGGTAGATGTAACAGAAAATCCGGATTATCTCAAGGGTCTCGAATTGATCTCAAAGAGTGACTGCCTGGTTTGCCATAAGATCGATGAGAAAATGACCGGACCTGCTTACAGGGATGTGGCTAACAAGTACGAAAATACTCAGGCTAATATCGACATGCTTGCGGCGAAAGTTATTGCCGGAGGAAGTGGAGTGTGGGGTCCTGCAATGATGACGCCTCATCCCGGAGTATCCAGTGACGATGCAAAAGCGATGGTGAAATATGTGCTTCTGCTGAGAAACAAGTAGTCGGCCATCGATAAAAAGATAAAAAAAGGGCGGATTACACCGCCCCTTTTTTTATTTTAGTATATACTTTTTCAGATATCCTATGCTGAATTCGATGCTGTCATAAGGTGATCCGGGAGTCTGATCCTGTTCCACAAAAAATCTTTTCATACCCGCAACTTTCGCGTTGGCAAAAATCTTTTTAAAATCAATTACGCCGTTACCTACTTCTGTAAAAGACCTGTTAGGCGTTTTGTCCATATCTTTCACATGCCACAATGGAAATCTGCCGGGGTTAGCTTTCATCAATCCAATTGGATCTTGCCCGGCTTTGGTAACCCAATAGATATCCATTTCGAATTTTACCTTTTTATCTGCTTTTAAAAGTATATCGAATCCTGTTTGACCATCAGTTTTGATAAATTCAAAATCGTGGTTATGATATGCGAAGGTGATCTTTCTCGACAAACAGATATCTGCAGCTTTAGAAAACTGCTCTGCGAATTTCTTATAATTCTCAATTGTTCTAAAGGGGCCATTTAGGTATGGCACTACGTGATAGTTCTGTCCCAGTGCAGCGCCAGCGTCCAGAGCACCCTTCAGCTTATCTTCCCAGCCAATCTCGAGATAGGATTCAGCCGGATAATAATGCCCGCTGGAAGAAGCGAGATTTAGCGATTTTAGCGTAGTAGCCAGTTCTGCTGGCTTAAGCCCCCAATATTTCCCGTTGTAGCCAAAAGTTTCAACATCAGTGTAACCAAGCGCTGCAACTTTTGCGAGCGTGCCTTTGGCATCTTTTCCCAATTCATTTCTCAGCGTATAAAGCTGCAGACCGATTCGCTGGGCATCTGTTTGGGAAAACAAAGTGGATGGCTTCGTAAATAGTCCGCCTGATACCAGTGCTGCATTTTTGATAAAAGCAAGTCTCGTTAACATGGTTAGAATTTAGTGATCGCTAAGGTAATAAAATAACAAAGCCACCCATAAAGGGTGGCCTGAAAATCTAAAGTTAATATAAATTAAATTCTGAAGTGAGAGAAAGCCTTATTGGCTTCAGCCATACGGTGAGTATCTTCTTTCTTTTTGAAAGCACCACCTTCACCCTTACTCGCTGCTACAATCTCATTGGCCAGTTTATCAGACATATTTCTGCCGTTTCTTTCACGACTAAATCTCACGAGCCATTTGATGCTGAGAGATACCTTTCTATCCTGGCGAACTTCAGCAGGAATCTGGAAAGTAGCGCCACCAATCCTGCGACTTCTTACTTCCACAGCTGGGGTCACATTTGATAAAGCCCTTCTCCAGATATCATATCCATCTTCGCCAGTTTGTTTGCCGACTTTGTCGAGTGCGTCGTAGAAAATGGTAAAAGCACCACTTTTCTTTCCCTGCCACATGATATTGTTTACAAAGCGGGTAACCAGTTTGTCGTTATACCTTGCATCAGGTGCGAGGGGTAATTTTTTTGCTTGAGCTTTCCTCATTCGAAATTGTTATTTACAGAGCCCTGGGGGCGTAAGTTATTTTTGTTTTGAGCTTTTAAAGGCCCGGATATTATTTCTTGGCTGCAGGTTTTGCTCCACCTGATTTATCCTTTTTGGTTCCGTATTTGGAACGGCTTTTCTTACGGTCTTTAACACCGGCTGTGTCAAGGCTTCCCCGAACAATGTGATAACGAACACCTGGCAGGTCTTTAACACGACCTCCACGGATCAGCACGATAGAGTGCTCCTGCAGGTTATGTCCTTCACCCGGGATATAAGCGATAACCTCGAGTTTATTTGTCAGACGAACCTTTGCTACCTTACGAAGCGCGGAGTTTGGTTTCTTTGGAGTTGTCGTATACACACGCGTACAAACACCGCGTCTCTGAGGACATGCATCCAGAGCTCTGGACTTGCTTTTTGCGCGGATAATCTCTCTTCCCTTACGAACCAGTTGTTGAATTGTAGGCATTGAACCTTTTTATTTTGGACGGCAAAGGTAGGGTAACAGATTCAATATCGAAAACAAAAATCAAAAATTTACAGACGGTATGGCCTGAAATTTTAAAGTTTCCACATCCAGCCGAACCTGTCTGCTACTTTTGATTCCCTTATGTCGTCCAGCCGGCGCTTTACCTCACGACTTATTTTCCAGGAATCAGTGTCAAACTCCATCACAAAATCCCGGTATTTTAGTTCTCTGATCAGGGAAATGGTTGCCGCAGTACCGGTACCAAAAACTTCTTTCAATTCTCCGGACTTGTAAGCCGCCATCACCTCATCAATATTAAGGGCTCTTTCCTCGACTTCATGCCCCATTTCCCGAAGGATCTCTATAACACTGTTGCGAGTTACGCCATCCAGGATGGTTCCGTTGTCAAGGTCAGGAGTGATCGCAGTATTTCCTATGACAAAGAAAACGTTCATGGTCCCGATCTCCTGAATATACTTATGCTCAAAAGCGTCTGTCCATAACACCTGGTCATAACCTTTTTTGCGGGCCGCAGAAGTGGCCAGCATACTGGAACCGTAATTGCCCGCAGCTTTCACAAAACCAATACCCCCCGGTGTGGCCCTGGTGTAAGTCTCCTCCACATAAATTCGCATGGGATGGGCATAATATGGTCCGGTAGGACTTAATATGATCATGAATTTATACTTGTCAGAAGGTTTCACTCCAATGACCTCATCGGTGCTGAACATGAAGGGTCTGATATAAAGAGAATGATTTTCTTTGGCGGGAATCCATTTGCTGTCAAGCATTACCAGCTGCCGCATCCCTTCCATAAAAATTTCTTCAGGCACCACTGGCATCTGCATTCTTTCTGCAGAGATATTGAACCTTTTGAAGTTTGCCTGAGGACGGAAAATAAAACTTTCTCCGTCTGCTTTTTTATAAGCCTTTATACCTTCGAAAATGGCCTGCCCATAATGTAGAACTGCCAGAGATGGATCAAGCAGCAAGGGCTGGTAAGGCTTGATCTCCACGTTTTTCCATTCCCCGTTTTCGAAGTCAGCTTCAAGCATATGGTCAGTGAAATATCGTCCGAAAGGAATATTCTCAAGTGGGATATCATTCAGTTTACTTCGTTCGACTTCCGTGATCTTTATATCATAGGTAGCAACCATAATAAAGAATAAATTTGCTGCAAAGAAACAAACATTCTTTCTGCTCGCAAAATTGACGGGCTTTCCCGAACCCGATTTCAGTCACCCGTTCATCCAGATTCAAGATGAGTTTTCAAGCAGAAAAGTTGCCCGCACCGCTTATAGTTGATTTGTATAAATCCACGCTGGTTCTGGATCAGGAAATCAAAACAAACAAGGATGCCGGGAATCCGGTGAAAAAAACGGGTATTGATTTCAAGGGTAAGAATGGCAAGTCTGTCGCCGTTCTTGTCTGCTGCCGGCAAAAGTTTAGCGAGACATCATCCGAGATCTTATTTCTGCTGAAAATTTTGCGGGCATGTAACCTGGGTATTGAAGACATCGCACTGATTGATGTGATGGGCGTATCTATGAGTTTGGAAGACTTTGTTACGGATTTTAAACCTTCCCGGGTGCTTCTATTCTCGTCCACGCTGAACAAAACGGATATCCCAAAGTCACTTTGTTTTGAAATAGAAAAAGTAGGCAATGCCGAGGTGGTATATGCCCCGGAAGTGCATACAATGCAGTCAGAAGGAAACGAAGCAGTTCAGCTTAAAAAGAAACTCTGGATAGTGCTTAAGCATTTTTTCAACGTTTAAGCTTTCTGCAACTCATTTATTCTAGCGAATTACGTCAACCAA
>JBDTEB010000064.1:0-5625 GCA_039922795.1 Chitinophagaceae bacterium | reverse complement strand
TGCTGTCAAAAGAACCTTTGATGACGCCCTCTTTTCCAGGAGCAATGGGTTCTTTGGGCGTTTCTGCGAGAGTGCATCCGCATCCGGGTTCAACTTTTTCTATCACCAGCGGTTTTTCGCCGGTATTTGTAAAATGATAAACAAGATCCAGCTTTTGTCCTTCGGGTATCTTACCGTAGTCTATGGTTTTTTCTTTCCATTCGACCGAAGTAAGGCTAGCAGAATCAGTACCCCTGAGCAGGCTATGCGAATTCGCCGATCTTGTATCTGGTCCCTGGCAGGCCGTCAATAATGCCAGTACGAGGCATACCATGCTAAATTTTCGCATATCAGGATTTCTTGTAGGTTATTTTATTCATTGCCTGTGTATTCACCAGTTCCTTGTGAACGGTATCGAGAATTCCATTTACAAACTGTCCGCTCTGCGGGGTGCTGTAATCCTTTGCCAGATCGATGTATTCGTTAATCGTCACTTTCGGGGGTATGGTCTCAAAATACAGGAACTCCGCCACACCCATTTTCATCAGTATCATATCAAGTGTTGCTATCCTTTCAGGATCCCAATTGGTAAGTTTGGGCGTGATGAGGTTCATCAGAGGCTCTTCTTTGGTAAGCACCGTTTCGAGAAGAGATTTGGCGTATTGCAGTTTTTCCTTGCTAATCATGTCATCGATGTCGGCTCCTGATGGTTTGGCAAGATATGCCGCTACAAGCTGACTGATCATTTCTCCATCATCGTCCCAGTTCGTAAAATGTTCTTCGATATGATCGATAAACACCTGATTTGGCAGAAGAAAGTTAGTATACAGGTATTGTAAAAAATCTTTTTCACTTTTTCTTTCGCGGCCCTGTACGGCAATGTAAGCCTTGTATTCTTCCGTCTCAACGAGTTGCAGGTAAATTTTGCGAACAATATCTTTCTCAATTAAAAGATCTGCTTTCCATTCTTTAACCGCTTTCTGAAAGATGGCATCCTCAAGAATCTGCCAGATAATCTGGTTGCCTGCCGACTTGATATTCACGTTAAGGTCTTCCTGGGAGGGCAGGTGCTTTGATGCTCTGAGCATCGCGGCGGTTTCGGCATAACGGGCAAGCTCGGTAATAAACAGGATGGAATAGACAAAGAGTTGTTTCGTCTGGTCAAAATGTTTCTGCAAAATCCTGAACTCCTGCCCGGGAACCCATTGTGACTGCATGCTGTCTAAACTGTACAGTGTTTGCATCACTTTTACCCGGATGTTTCTTCTATTGATCATGTAATCTGCAAGAACTTTTTTTGAGGCTGCGAAGATAGGAAAGAGCTGGTAGCTTTTGTCAATGTGCGGCAAACTGACAGTCTTACTGCCACAAATTACCAATTTTAACCTCTTTGAGCGTTTGGTATGAATTTAGCCTACGTTTGCACACCAAATTTTCAAACTAAATCAATTATTTTACTATGGCGACACAACTGAACATTACGCCTCTACATGACAGGGTGGTGGTTAAACCTGCTGCTGCTGAGGAAAAAACTGCCGGAGGAATCATCATTCCGGATACTGCAAAAGAAAAACCACAACGTGGCGAAGTAGTTGCTGCCGGTCCTGGAAAAAAAGATGAGCCTGTAACCGTGAAAGCAGGAGATACCGTTCTTTACGGTAAATATTCCGGTACTGAAATTAGCGTAGAAGGACAGGATTTCCTGATCATGAGAGAAAGTGACATTTTAGCAATCGTCTAATAAAGTCTGTAACTACAGATCAATATCGGCAGCCTGCCAGGCCACCGGTTGGATGTTCTCCTCAAATATTACTTAACAGTACAAACTAATAAAAATGGCAAAACAAATTTTCTTCGATATTGAGGCCCGCAATAAAATGAAGAAAGGCGTTGATACGCTTGCAAACGCGGTAAAGGTGACCCTCGGACCAAAAGGTCGTAACGTGGTTATCGAAAAGAAATTCGGTGCTCCTGCTGTAACAAAGGATGGTGTAACCGTTGCGAAAGAAATTGAACTGGAAGATCCTATTGAAAACATGGGAGCGCAGATGGTGAAAGAAGTAGCTAGCAAAACTGCAGATATCGCAGGTGATGGTACTACAACTGCAACCGTTCTTGCCCAGTCAATCATCAGCGAAGGTTTAAAAAACGTAGCTGCTGGTGCAAACCCGATGGATCTGAAAAGAGGCATCGACAAGGCAGTGATCTCTGTTGTTGAAAATTTGAAATCACAGTCTCAGTCTGTAGGTGACGATATCAGCAAAATCGAACAGGTTGCTTCAATTTCTGCAAACAATGATGCCTCAATCGGCCACCTTATCGCCCAGGCGATGAACAAGGTTGGTAAAGAAGGTGTGATCACTGTTGAAGAGGCGAAAGGCACCGATACTACCGTTGATGTAGTGGAAGGTATGCAGTTCGATCGCGGATACATCTCTCCTTACTTCGTTACGAACAGTGAGAAAATGGAAGTGGAACTTCAGAATCCATACATCCTGATCTACGATAAGAAGATCTCGGCCATGAAGGACATCCTTCACATTCTCGAGAAAGTTGCCCAGAGCAGCCGTCCATTGGTGATTATCGCAGAAGATCTCGAAGGTGAAGCTTTGGCCACACTGGTTGTGAACAAACTTCGGGGAACCATTAAGGTTGCCGCTGTAAAAGCTCCAGGCTTCGGTGACAGAAGAAAAGAAATGCTCCAGGATATAGCTGTACTTACAGCTGGTACTGTAGTGAGTGAAGAGCAGGGTTTCAAATTGGAAAACGCTGATCTTACCTATCTTGGACAAGCTACTTCTATCTCAATCGATAAAGACAATACAACCGTTGTAGGTGGTAAAGGAAATGCAGATGATATCGCAGCAAGGGTTAACCAGATCAAGGCACAGATAGAAAGCACAACTTCTGATTACGATCGGGAGAAACTGCAGGAACGCCTTGCAAAATTGAGCGGTGGTGTAGCCGTACTTTATGTTGGAGCTGCCACAGAAGTTGAAATGAAAGAAAAGAAGGACCGTGTTGACGATGCGCTGCACGCAACAAGGGCCGCTGTTGAAGAAGGTATCGTACCAGGTGGTGGTGTAGCGTATATCCGCGCTATCGCTGGCCTTGAAAACCTGAAAGGTGCCAATGACGACGAAACTACAGGTATCGCCATCGTAAAGAGAGCGATCGAAGAACCCCTTCGCCAGATCGTGGTGAACAGTGGTATCGAAGGTAGCATCGTTGTTCAGAAAATTAAGGAAGGCACTGGTGATTTTGGTTTCAATGCACGCACTGAAGTATATGAAAATATGTTTGCTGCTGGTGTTATCGATCCTACCAAGGTTACACGTATCGCCCTTGAAAACGCTGCATCTATCGCGGGCATGTTGCTGACAACAGAATGTGTTGTTGCCGACAAACCGAAAAAAGAGGAAGCTCACAGCCATGGCGCACCTGATATGGGTGGCATGGGTGGATACTAGGACTATTCAGTTAGAAAGAGATAAGTCTCTTAAATTATATCCCCGTCGCACTATTGCGATGGGGATTTTTATTAACGCCAGCTTCCCCTCAAGGTTTCATCAGGCAATACCTCACCTGATTTTACGTTTGCCTGATGATTCGGCAGCAGTAACGTTGGTCCCTTACCCCGTTGCAATCCCAAAACCCAAAGAGAACCATTTTTCCGTATATTAGGTTATTCACAATTATGACCAGATTTTTTCATTCGAACCTGTCCATTTCGGCCGCTTTATTCTTGCTTTCTGTCACGCTTATTTCGATGTCCGGGCCAGTATCAAATGTCTCTCCCGGTCGCTCTGTAGGGGCTGATACCATGATCGCAAAAGACAGCACGGGATATCCTGAAGACAGCGGGTATGCCACCTCATACCTGGCACTTGGCGATTCATATACCATCGGTCAATCTGTTCCGCACAAGGAGAGATATCCTTTTCAAACCGTTGACTTGTTGCAGAAGGCGGGGTACCGGATGCGGTCAGCTGATATCATTGCCACGACTGGTTGGACGACTGCTGATCTTATGGAGGGAATAAAAGAGAAAGCACCCGATAATAAATATGACCTTGTCAGTTTGCTGATTGGTGTAAATGACCAGTATCAGCGCCGTTCGCTGACTGAATACCGCAATCATTTTACGATTCTTCTCAAAAAGTCCATCAAACTTGCGGGCAACCGGCCTTCGAGGGTGTTCGTTTTATCGATACCCGACTACTCGGTAACTCCTTTTGCGAACAATTACGACCGGGATAAGATCAGCCGCGAGATTGATATGTTTAATAGAGAGAACAAACGTATCGCGGGGATGTACAAAGTGAATTATCTCAACATAACGCCCGAAAGCCGGAAGGCTTTCATGAACAAATCACTGGTGGCATACGATGATCTCCATTTCTCAGGAAAAGAATACAGCATTTGGGCCTCCATGCTGGTGCCGATGATTACCAAAGTGTTGAAGTGACAGCGGTCAGCGCTGAATTTTTACTCTCATCCCTGATCCACTGCCATAATAGGCGCGGTTTACCGAATCTTTTACACGCGTCGTATCGGATGGCGATGATTCGATGAAATAATAAAGCCTGAACGTCACCGAATCGGGAGATTCCATAAGAATATCCTGGCCATAAGATTTCAGCTGTTTTAACCTGGTGAAAGCTCTCGCTCTGTCCTGGGTTACTTCGGCAATATATTTGAAAGAGCCGGCAGGTGCCAGTGTTGCCGCAGTCTGAGCAGCCTCAGCCGTGGCCGTTGTCGCCGGGTCATCAGTAGCTTTACCGGTAAGCAGGCTATCGACCATCATCGCCGTAGATGTATCAGGTTCAGATTTAGTCGCGGTATCTCCCTGCACTAGCACGGATGAAGACTGTGTTCCATACCTATTATAAAAGTAATATCCCGCCCAGCTTACCAACGCTATTCCGGCTATAATACACATTGCGAGGAAAAACTTCTTGATGGCATTGTTGGTAGATTCGTGGGCCAGCCTGTCTTCTTCAACGAGCGCTTTTTTCTTCCCTTCGCTTCTTTCGAGATTTGGATCATCCAGTTTTGTCGTTACATATTCTCCCGGACTAAAATCAAAACCTTTTTTCGCAAATGACAGCGTTCCGATGCCTTCCAGGTAAAAAGGCTTTCCTATATACAAAAATTGCTTTCCAAGGGTAAGGTAGGACTCAAGGTCGGAGATGGCCAGAGGCCTCATTTTTCCCGTTTGCTCTTTGATATAATCAATCAGGTCGTCATCGGCTTTGGCGACAACAGTGTTCTTAAAAGTTATTCCGGTCAATGAACCTTTTGGGCGCTCGTGATCGTCTGACGGATATATTGAGTTATCTGCTTCAAAAGTTCCAATCCCTGGCAGATTAAGAATTTTTTTCTGATATAGATATTGCGCTAGTAGAATGTCGAATCTCAAGGTAAGCTGTATTTTCAGCGCAAATTAAGGATATTAGATCGATCCAAAGAATGAAAATCATTAGAAGATATCGCAGGGTAAAGAAGTTACATTTGTGCAAAAAACCGGATGTATTCTGATCACGAGGTACGGTTCATGACGTGGTGGGAAGAAAACCGCCTCAAACAGAAAAAGGTTTTCAAGCAATGGCTGATGGGAATACCGGTAGGCCTGCTTTTCGCAAT
>JBDTEB010000063.1:0-6386 GCA_039922795.1 Chitinophagaceae bacterium | reverse complement strand
ACCTGGTTCATCAACCCCCTCTGTTTTTACCTGTCTTTTATAGCACTGGCCGTAATTCTGGGATATAGCTATACCAAGCGATTTACCTTTCTCTGTCACGTAGTGCTGGGCCTTGGCCTGGCACTGGCTCCAATTGGTGCCTTCCTCGCAGTGTCCGGTCAATTCGCGGCACTTCCGATTCTGTTTTCCCTGGCGGTAATATTCTGGGTTTCGGGTTTTGATATAATTTATGCCCTGCAGGATATCGACTTCGACCTGTCGCAGGATCTTTATTCCATTCCGGCCTGGATGGGAAAAAGAAAGGCCTTATCGGTCTCCGTCATACTGCATGTTTTAAGTACTGCCTGCGTGGTGTATGCCGGTTTTTACGGTCATTTTCATCTTTGGTACTGGCTGGGTGTCGCACTATTTGCCGGGATGTTAATTTACCAGCATTCTATCGTAAAACCAGATGATCTGCGCCGCGTGAACCTCGCATTTATGACTGCCAACGGTATAGCCAGTGTGGTATTCGCGGTATTTGTGATTATTGATATTTTTGTATCCCCCCTTTAAAATTAACCGGCGTGGCAAGGATAATGGCTATCGATTACGGACTTAAACGCACAGGTCTTGCCGTGACCGATCCCGCTCAAATGATCGCTACCGGTCTCACTACGGTAGAATCTTCTCAACTGGTAAATTACCTGAAGAACTACGTCGCCGTTGAAGAAGTGGAACTTTTTATACTGGGTGAACCGCGAAACCTTGACTTTACCGATACCCACGCCACGCCAATCGTTAATAAATGCCTGGCTGAACTCAAAAAAAATTTCCCTGCAATTCCCATCAAAAGGGTAGATGAGCGTTTCACTTCTAAAATGGCTGTTCAAAGTATGGTGCAGTCCGGTATGAAAAAGAAGGATCGCCGCAACAAGTCACTCGTCGATGAAATTGCCGCCACGATTATGTTACAGGGATACCTGCAACAGATCTGAAACAGGATTGTCGATCATATAATTTAAATTTGCTTCAAACAAAAGATTTGGTCGCTGAAGGCCGGCCCTGATAATTATGATTTTGCCGATTGTAGCTTACGGACACCCGGTTTTACGCAAAGTAGCCGATGACATCTCCCTGGAATATCCCGATCTCGAAAAAGTGCTCGCCGATATGTGGGACACCATGTATCATAGTAATGGAGTAGGACTGGCGGCACCACAGGTCAACAGGCCGATTCGCCTTTTTGTGATCGATAGTCAGCAGATCTTCGAAAACATGAAGGAAGACGATGATAAGCAAGAATACCCTGATATGCCCGGTCTTAAGCAGGCATTCCTCAATCCGCACGTCGTTAGCGTTGAGGGGGAAGAATGGAGTTATAATGAAGGCTGCCTCAGCATACCCAAGATTCGTGAAGATGTATTTCGTTCAGAAGGAGTGACGATAGACTACCTAGACGAACAGTTTGTTGCCCACCGAAAAACTTTCAATGGAATAACTGCCCGCATCTTATTACATGAATACGATCATCTGGAAGGAAAACTTTTTATCGATTATCTTAAACCATTGAAGCGCAAGTTGCTCAGGCGCAAACTCGACGATATCTCGAAAGGCAAGATAAAAACAGATTACCGGATGGTTTTTCCAAAATAACCGTTTACCATTTACTCGTTGTATAGTCGCGCCATTTTGCCAGTACGCTGCTCATATCTTCTGGCAGCTCACTTGTGAAGATGGTTTCCTTACGGGTTAACGGGTGTAGAAATCCAATGATTTTCGCATGCAATGCCTGCCTGGGGCAGAGTTCGAAACAATTCTCTACGAATTGTTTGTACTTGGTGTACACGGTTCCCTTTACAATCCTGTCTCCACCATAAGTATCATCGCTGAAAATAGGATGACCGATATATTGCATATGCACCCTGATCTGATGTGTGCGACCGGTTTCCAGCCTGCATTCAACCAGGCTCACGTAGCCAAATCTTTCCAAAACCTTGTAGTGCGTTATGGCCTCTTTGCCATGGTCACCTTCAGGATAGGCAGCAAAAAGTTTCCTGTTTTTCTGGTGACGGCCAATATGAGCAATGATCGTTCCTTCATCGGCCTCGGGACTTCCCCAGATGATCGCATGGTAGCGCCTGACGACCGTATGATCAAAGAACTGTTTTGCCAGTGAAGAGATGGCGCGCGGCGTTTTTGCCAGCACCATCAGGCCGCTGGTATTTTTGTCGATCCGGTGAACAAGTCCGAACCGGGGAAGTGTCTCTTCCGAGACTGTGGCATTTTCTTCAAGGAGATGGAAGGCCACCCCGTTGATCAGCGTGCCCGTATAGTTACCACAGCCGGGATGCACTACCAGCCCGGGTCTTTTATTCAGAATGATGATCTCCTCATCTTCAAAGGTGATGTTCAGGTCCATCTTTTCCGGAACGATGTGTTCACCCATTGCTTCCCTGTCAGAATATACCGTAATCTGGTCAAGCGGCCGGATCTTGTAACTTGCCATCACCGGTTTCTGATTAACAAGAACTCTTCCATTATCTATGGCCTTCTGGATCTTGTTGCGGGTGGCGTGTTCCATTCTCGCTACCAGGAATTTGTCTATACGTAGCGGATCCTGGCCTTTGTCAACGACCAGGCTCATGCGCTCATACATCTCCTCCTGCTCAGTCTCCGTGTCCGTATCGTCCAATATCTCCGTTCCTCTGGCCATATCCATGGTTTGTGCAAAAATAGCGACTCGCGCCGCAAACCTCATTTCCATTTTTATGCGGTAAATTTATGAATGCGTAATGTGCTTTTCCGGGACCTTGGAAAGATGGATTTTCAAACAGCCTGGCAATACCAGGAATCGCTTCTCAAAGAAAATATTGCGATCAAATCCCTGCATCGCCAGAATACTGATGCCGGGCTTTTGGCTGCTACTAAAGACTACTTGTTATTTGTTGAACATCCGCCGGTTTACACACTGGGGAAAAGCGGCCATCTTTCCAACCTTTTGATCAGCGAAGAAGAAATGAATGATCGTGGCATTGATTTTTTTCACACCAACAGGGGAGGAGACATCACTTTTCATGGGCCGGGACAGATTGTTGCCTACCTTATTTTTGATCTGGAGTATTACCAGACGGATATTGGGAAATACCTAAGAAACCTGGAAGAAGTAGTAATTAGAACACTGGCCAGCTACGATATTCCAGGCCTGCGTTCAGCAGGGGAAACGGGCGTATGGATCGATTCCGGCATTGAGGGCAGGGCAAGAAAAATTTGCGCTATGGGCATCCGGTGCAGCCGATGGATCACAATGCATGGTTTAGCCTTGAATGTACATACTGATCTCAGGTATTTTGATCATATTATTCCCTGCGGTATTGAAAACAAAAGGGTGAGTTCTATCGAAGCGGAAGTTGGTAGACCGGTTGATATGGAGGTAACAAAAGAACTACTCAAGTCTGCATTCGCAGATGTTTTCGGGGTTAAGATGCTAACTGCTGGTTAATCCCTCGGTACAAAAAGCTTGTGTCTCTCTTTTACTTTTCCATCTTCGTAGATCTCGAAAATGAACCAGCCGGAATGGAAGAAATTTGTTTTATCGAGGATCAGCATAGGTTCACGCACATGCTCTACTTCAAACACTTCGGTATTGTCTTCTTCAAAAAATTTAATAGAATATTTTCGGGTAGCCGCATCTGCCAGTATGACCCTGATATTGCCGTCTTTTTCTGTAAACACAAATTTCGAAGGTCGGTAAAATTCCTTCGGCACAAAGGGCCTTATCAGCAAGGTGTCGGGCGTCTTCATGGAGATGGTATCCCTGGTACTGGCAGTCAGGTAGGCACGATAGGTCTTTAAAGATTTCTCGGGGATCACTCCGATCAATGAGTCTCTTTTTTTAACGTAAATAAGTCGTTCGGTGATATTGGTAGAGTTTGCGGTTTCATCACCCCGGGTATCTTTTGGAATCAATAAGGGCAAAACCGGCGAAGAAGTGCTAAACCTTGCCGTATCGGGGATTGGTCTTCTCGCAGCACTGAATATGAATTTACCGCTGTCAAGTAAAATATAAAGTCGGTAAAACATATGGTCATTAATCGCCTTGCTGTCAACATATCCATTCTGAAAAACGGTGGGATCGGGTACGGTGAGAATGGTCTTGTAACCCTTGAGACTGTCGAGCGATCGCTGTATACTCAGCTGTCTTATCCGTTGGTCATACGGATTTGTCCAACTTACCACGATACGCTCATTACCCTTATTTAATACGGTGAACTTTGGCAAAGTATCCTGACCATTGACAAATCCAGAGAGGAAAAAAGTAACAAGGACCAGGGCCAGGAATTTTAAGGGCATAACTGCTATTGTGCTATCGCTGATTTTTAATTGCACTGCAAATATAAGAGGGGAGTCATTGAGAGAAAAAAAGAAGGTGCCTGTTGGTTTCGTTAAAACTGTAAAATATTTTTTGAAAGGGAGGTATTTCCCTGAAGTCCCCCGCTATGAATGATTAGCAGCCTGCTTCCTGGGGGGAAAAAATGTTGAGTAGCCAGGTTGGAACAGGCAAAAAATAGTTTGCCGGTGTAAACGAAATCTGTTTCTATTCCTGTCTGGCAGTACAGTTCATTCATAAAGTGTATCAGTTCAGGAGTTTTTCGCGCGTAACCGCCAAAATGATAGTTGTCGGCAATATGCCAGTTCGGGTGTTTGGATCTTCTACCAATCATTGCATTTATCTGTTCTGCGTTTTGATGAAAACCTTTGAGTGCAGGTATGCCGATAATGGTCTGTTCAATGGCTGCGGCCTGCACCAGTCCTGCAAACATGGTAGAAGTGCCGATACTGCATGCAATATGCGTATAGCCCGGGGCGTCTGTTAGTTCGAGTATCTCTGAGGCGCCTTTGATGCCGGGGCCACCGGCGCCGCCAGCTGGAATGATGCAGGCGTTCCGGGGGATTGCCTGTGCGTCTATAAACTTGTCAGACATGGCTCCGGGTTGGCTGGTGTATGCCTGGTACGCCTCCCTTGAAACAAATACCAGTTGCATGTCAAGGTCTGACGCAGCATTCAATGTATCCGAGTACGTCAGTGGTTGTTCTCCCCGGATGATACCTATCGATGGGATGCCGGCTACTTTGCATGCCCAGGCCGATGCAACGATATGGTTTGACCAGGCCCCTCCGAATGTTAGCACTGTCGGGGATTTTCTGCGGATAGCCTCAAGAAGATGATATTTAAGTTTGAACCATTTGTTGCCGGAAATAATTGAATGGATCTTGTCAAGGCGTAGCACATCGGCATGAATACCGGCATTCTTAAACGCGGCAAACGAAACCGGTTCGGTAGTTACCGATTTGAAGTCGAGGTTTTGTTGAATCTTGCTAAGGGAATCCATCTAGTCATTAGAAAGAATGTAAAGTAATGTGCTGCTCCTGAGCCGGCAAGACAATGTAAGTAGTAATTTTCTGGAATGATGTTCGGCGGTCTAAAATTTAAACTGCCGGGAACCCGCTTTTTTTTATTTTCGTGACCTCAAAAAATATATGATGCAACCAACACTTATGATTCTCGCAGCGGGCATGGCGTCCCGCTATGGAAGTATGAAGCAGATACAGTCTTTCGGACCTGGAGGTGAAACGATCATGGACTACTCCATTTACGATGCGATGAGAGCCGGCTTTAAAAAAGTTGTCTTCATCATCAGGGAAGATTTCGCAGATAATTTCAAGGCTATATTCGAGCCTAAGTTAAAAGGTAAAATGGAGACCGCCTATGTGTACCAGGATCTTCACTCGTTTACCGGGGATTTCAAGGTGCCTGCAGAAAGAACCAAACCATGGGGAACTGCCCATGCTGTTCTCTGCGCCAAAGATGCTGTAAAAGAGCCATTTGCCGTGATCAATGCAGATGATTTTTATGGGAAAGATGCTTTTGAAAAAGCGTACAAGTTTTGTACTGAAGCCGTGAATCCTACAACGTTTTCAATCATCGGTTATGAACTTCAGAAGACATTGTCAGAGAATGGAACAGTAAGTCGTGGCGTTTGCCAGGTTGATGAGCAAGGCAACCTTGTGTCAATTGCTGAAAGAACCAAGATCTACAAGGATGGAGAAAATATTGTTTACGAAGAAAATGGAGAGAAGATAATAGTTCCGACTGATTCAAGCGTTTCCATGAATTTCTGGTGCTTCGACCCTTCGGTTTTTCCTTTTCTGCAGGATACTTTTGCGTCCTTTCTGAAAGAGAGCACCGCGGATCCCAAGGCAGAGTTCTTCATCCCTATCATCGGTGATAAATTTATTACTCAGGGGCTTGGAGTAATCAAAGTAATCCCGACATCAGCACAGTGGTTTGGGGTAACGTATAAGGAAGATGCCCCTATGGTGAAAGAAAGCATCGATAAGCTGGT
>JBDTEB010000062.1:0-5970 GCA_039922795.1 Chitinophagaceae bacterium | reverse complement strand
AGCATTTGCCCGCAAGGGAAATTATTCCCTGGTGATCGGCATCGGTGGCGGCAGTGCGCTGGATATGGCAAAGCTTGCGGCCGTTTTCACCGGCAATCCGGGAGATCTGAAAGATTACCTCAACCTTTCGGGAAGTTTGAAAGTGGAACAGCCCGGCTTGCCAAAGATCCTTATTCCCACTACATCGGGCACCGGTGCCGAGGTGACGAACATTTCTGTGCTTGCGCTGGAACATACCAAGGATGTGATTACGCACGATCACCTTATTGCGGATATTGCGATCGTCGATCCCGAACTTACCCTCACGGTGCCGTCCAAAGTTACTGCGGCTACCGGTGCCGATGCGTTGACTCATGCGATCGAAGCGTATATTTCTGTAAACGCAAATCCTTATTCAGAGGCCCTCGCGCTGCAGGCTATCCGTTTGATCGGCGGGGCGTTAAAAAAAGCCGTGAAAGACGGAAATGATAAGGCGGCAAGAACTGATATGGCTTATGGAAGCTATCTTGCGGGACTCTCCTTTTTTAATGCAGGCGTTGGCGCAATACATGCGCTGGCGTATCCTCTCGGCGGGCAGTTTCATCTTGCACACGGCGAATCAAATGCGGTACTTATTCCCTTCGTGCTGCGGTATATTCGTACATCCTGTTCACTCAGACTGGGGAGCATTTTGCATGCATTAACAGGTGAATGGTTTCATCTGGAAGAAGAGGAAGCATCCATAAAATGTGTGGAAACACTGGCGACGCTGATGCGGGAGATCGGCATTCCGGAAACGCTTTGCGGGTTTGGCATTCCGTCCACCGCCACAAGATCATTAACGGAAGATGGTGTAAAACAAAAAAGACTGCTGGCTCGATGCCCGATGCCATTGACGGAAGAGGATATTTTTCGGATCTATGAAGCGGCCGCGGCAGGAACACTGGTAGAGGCACCGGGCCTTCTATAGTATTCATGGAGCGATGTGTTATGATGCGGATCTTCACGGATTTTATCATAACAAATTTCTAATTCCCTGACAAACTCGTTTCCCAATCCGGCTCGCTGCCCCTCGTACCATGCATATGCGGATTGCATGTCATTGATAGCTTCTAACTGCAGCCTAACCGCATAACTCTTTCAATCGTCTTTTTGCCAGTGATCATTTCTTTTGCCTCCAGCCAGCTGTATGTATTGCTTTCCCCACTTAAACGCTTGGTTCGCCTTTCATCGAAGAGTCTAATATCATCTTCATGGAACGCATAATCAACATCTTCGTCCTCATTATACTGTTTTGCTAACGCATATAGCAGCTTCAACAACTTACCATCTCCCTTGTCTATGTACTGCTACAGCTCCTGACGGATATTTACTATTTCCATGTCCACACCTATTTTCATCAAATTTATTTTTTTAAACCGTACCCTAGAAGTCACTGTTGTACAGTTAAAATCCCAGATGCAAGATACTGACAAGAATATTGAGGGTTCCCCACGTTTTTTATTCGTGTGGCTTCGCTAAGACTTCTATGGTTAAATCAGGGGCGGGGTTAGCAATTGTTTGTTTCATTCCTTTACCTGCTTGATCAACGATTTTTCCGGAGGCTCTAGAAAGCACTATAGATTCATATAAGCCATCAAGTGTAACAGGATCAGACTGACAATATGCGATGAAAAGAGGGCATTTTGATACTCAGTTTTGAGTATGTTCTTTTAAAAATTCCTCAGAATTAACGCCCAATTTCGCCCCAAATTTGCTTTGTCGCTGTTCTTCGATAACACCATCTTTCACTGCTTTGGTCATAAACATATCTTTTTCCATGGAATTCAGATCAGATAACTTCTCTTCAATGTCATAAAAGTCATCGGCATCTTTTGATTTTAAAAATTCTATGACTCCCAATGCTGCCTGCGTGTAATTTACCATGTAGACTGTTTGAATACCGAAACTAAGAATTTTTAAGGCTTGCCGCGTTTCTGAATGTTTAAAACAAAGAGATCTGGATACAAGAACAGCTTGTCCTTGCCCCAAAAGCACTTCATGGCTCAGTCATTGTTTTCCGTTTGCATTCGGCAAACGCCCTTTTACCTAGCTTTTTTGAGCAAATCATGAATCGCCCTTGTTTAAATACTTCTAACCAACCATTTTCATGTCGTCAGTAGATATCTTCCAGTTTAGAAAAAGAAACAATCCTAACAGGACAGATCAGGATGGTTTGGCAAATATTACTTTTTACTTTGTGCCTGAACTTCCCAATTAATTAAACTATAAGATTCAGTTTAATCTTTCCATCAAAAAAATTGCTTGTTATGCCACAAAAAAAATCGCCGGTTATCAATTTTTTCAAACTAGTGCTGTGTTTGCTACTGTTATTGGGGGTTAGCGTTACATCGCATGCTCAACAAATGCTAACGGTAACGGGAAGAATTACCGGGCCTGACGATGTCACGCTTGCTGGTGCCTCGGTGATAGTTAAAGGCCAGTCATCCGGAACATCCACCAACGAAAGAGGAGAATTTTCAATTACAGCACCTAAAGGGGCAACCTTGGTAATTACCAATGTAGGATACAATAACAGGGAAGTAAAAGTAAGTTCTTCAACAATAAATGTGTCGCTAGATAAAGCAGACAACAGCTTATCTGACGTGGTTGTAATCGGGTACGGTACCCAGAAAAAAACAGACATCACCTCAGCGATCAGCTCAGTGAGCGGCAAAAAATTGGAAGGCAGAGCTGTTCAGAATACAGAATCACTTTTACAAGGCCAGGTTGCCGGACTTACTGTTACTGCGAACGGCGGTGAACCTGGTAATAATGGCCAGGTGCGAATACGCGGTGTGGGCACCTTTGGTAATAATAACCCCTTGTATGTTGTTGACGGAATTCCGGTAAACAACGGGCTGAATTTTTTGAACCCTAACGATATCGAAAGCATACAGGTTTTTAAAGATGCAGCGGCAGCGGCCATTTATGGTAACCGTGCAGCGAATGGCGTTGTGTACATCACAACAAAAAAAGGCCACAGTGGCAAGAGGCAAATCTCGGTGGATGCGTATTATGGCTTCGCTAAAAATGGTAAAGTGCGAAGGATGGCCAATGCACAGGAATTTTTTAATTATGTAAAACTTAAAGGGCAGGATGCTCCGCTGCAGGATCTTTACAACAAAGGCTATAACACTGACTGGGTGGATGCCATAACACGAACCGGCCAATCTCAAAATTATAACATTGCCGTAAATGGCGGCAATGACGACCATACCTATTTTACCAGTTTGAATTACTCTAAAGTTCTCGGGACACAGTTAAAATCAGACAATGAAAGATTTACGGCGAGGCTGAACAGCACCCACAAATTATTCAACTGGTTCAGCTTTAATCAAAACCTTGATATAACGAACGAAGTCAGGCATAGCAATAATGTTTATGGCCAGGCAAGAAATATTCCGGCCATCGTACCTGTTTATAAAAGACAGGGGCAAATTGATTCCCTGGTACCGTCCGACAGAGGTTTAAATCAATATTTTGATGTGCCGCAGGCAATCAATATTCTCAACAACCCCGTTGCCGGAACTGCAAGAAACAATGGTACAAACCATTGGCTAAGTCTTTATGGTAATGCACAGGGGATTGTTGACCTTGGAAAAATACTTCAACAGCTTGACGGATTAAAATTTACGTCGACACTTGGCTTTGAAAGAATTGACAACGATTATCATTCTTTCTCGCCCATCTTTTCATTAGGTTCCCGCGAGTTTTCTACAAAGACCGGTGTGAATGATAATTTCAACAAATATTTCCACTGGACCTTTAATAATTTTCTTTCCTATAATAAATCATTTAAGAAACACACAGTAGGATTTACCGCTGGAACAGTGGCAGAGGAAGAAACTGGCTACAATTTCGCGGCGAGTGCATCAACCGGTCTTGGTAATAACCCCTATTTACAGGTGCTTGATGCGCAGACTCAGGATAGAAATAATGGTGGAAGCAAATACCGCCGGGCATATTCTTCTTATGTTGGTCGTATTAATTACAATTTTGACGATCGTTATTTGTTTCAGGCGAGTATCAGGCGAGACGGTTCTTATCGTTTTGCGCCAGCCAACCGATGGGGTACATTTCCATCTGTAGGCCTGGGCTGGCGTTTGTCCAATGAAAACTTTTTCAAAGGACTTACCCTTAAAAGTGTGAGCGACCTTAAATTTCGCGGAAGCTGGGGACAACTGGGTAATGAGAAGATACAGTCTGACTTTCCTTACCTCTCTCAAATCGCGGGTACGGTTAACCGGGGTTACGTACTCGGTGGCGAAGGCGGAGATAATTCCAGCAAAGTCTTTGTACAGGGCTATGGTCCTACCAATGCACCCAATCCCGATCTTACCTGGGAAACCACTACCTCTACCAATATTGGTGCAGACCTTGGAATGTTTGACAATAAGCTTCGGTTTAGCATTGACTATTTTTCAAGGTACACGACCAACGTACTTTACCAAAAAACGCTTCCCCTATATTCAGGAGTGCCTGCGGCAGACGGTATAGCCCCGGTAACGCAATGGGTCAACGGCGCTGAAATAAAAAACCGCGGCGTGGATATCTCCTTAAACTATAGCGATAATATCGGGAAGCTGGGAATTGATTTTGGGGTTAACTTTTCAAAGTACAAAGCAACTGTTTTCAAGTTAAATGACAATATCCCCATACAGGTGAATGACGAACGCATCCCTAC
Organism: Chitinophagaceae bacterium; assembly: GCA_039922795.1. Classification (GTDB taxonomy): domain Bacteria; phylum Bacteroidota; class Bacteroidia; order Chitinophagales; family Chitinophagaceae; genus JADCRZ01. The sequence continues at coordinate 1,265 of JBDTEB010000062.1, read as the reverse complement.
TGTAATTCAAATGAGAAAAGGCGATCCCCTGGGTGCTTTTTATGGCTATAACGTACAAGGATTTTACAATACGCCTGCCGATCTGTTAAACAAAGCTGGAAATGAACGGCAACAAGGCGCACAGGTGGGTGATTTTAAATTCGAAGACCTGAATGGAGACGGAATTATAAATGAAAAAGACAAATCAATAATCGGCAACCCGCAACCAAAGTTTGTTTACTCACTCAACCTGAACTTCAATTATGCCGGGTTCGATCTGCGCACTTTCTGGACGGGTGTTTATGGCAATAAGATATATTCCATTGGGGACATATATTTATCAGGATGGGATGAAGGCGGACCGCAAAATGTTTGGGCGGATGTAATCCCTGATTCATGGACGCCAAACCATACCAATGCAATTTATCCAAAAGTAAGTCCCGGTGGTACCAAAAGGAATTTTGAAAAAGGACCGGTTTCAAACAGTATCCAGAGTGGTTCATACTTCAGGTTAAAAAATCTGCAGTTGGGCTATACTATTCCTTCAGCCAGGTTGCAAAAAATGGGCATGTCAAATCTGCGGGTGTATGTCTCAGGAGAAAACATTTTTGTGGCTACCAATTATAAAGGTGACGACCCTGAAATTGGAAACGGCGTGCGACTCAACGCCAACGAAGGCGGACAGAGCAATAGCCCCAGTTACATTCTTGGTCTGGATTACGGCGACCGATACCCATCTCAAAAAACGTGGACTGCAGGAATCAGCGTGAATTTTTAATAACATACTACTAGCCATAAAATAAATTACGATGAAAAAAATAAAATATACGGTGCTGGTCTTTTTTACTTTTTGCATCCTGGTGATTCTGGGGTCATGTAAAAAAAGCTTTCTGGATTCAGCGCCATATGCCGTTGTCACAGACAATAATTTCTACCAGACAACAGAACAGTGCAAAGGCGCAGTTTTGCAATGCTATAACCGCACTGTACATCTCGGTCCCATCTATCTTTTTATCCGCCATGCCCTGAATGATTATGACGGTGACGACCTGTTGCGTACCAATACGGATGACTTTACCGTTTGGTATAACTTCTCACCAGACAACGTACAATTTTTATGGGGATGGAAATACTGTTTCCAGGGCATTTATCTTTGTAATTATACCATTAGTAAAATAACCAGTTCTCCAATTCCGCAGGCGGATAAAGACGGGTTAATTGCGGAATGCAAAACTATCAGGGCACTTATGTATGAAATGGTGGCGGTTCGTTGGGGCAAATGTCCG
>JBDTEB010000061.1:0-8768 GCA_039922795.1 Chitinophagaceae bacterium | reverse complement strand
ACCTGTAAGGCCATTTGAAGAAGCGGCAGCCTGCAAATTGGTCACGGCTCCGGGATTGGTGTACTCTTTTTTACAAGAAGGGAATACCAGCAAAGCAGCTGCCGTAATAACCGGATATATATATCTGTTGATCTTGTTCATGGTGATAGAATTTGGGATTAAAATTTAGCGCCGATAGTGAAACTGAAACTTCTCGGGATCGGAACGGTTCCGAAATCGATGCCTCTCAAAATGGTGCTTTGTCCTGCTGAATTCATCTCGGGATCATATCCGTTGTAATTATCCCATGAGATCAGATTGCGACCCGCGAGTCTGAGGTTCAGGCTACTGAATCCGCCAATTCTCCCCAGGTTATATCCAAGCGATAACTCGCGGAGTTTTACAAAAGAACCATCGCTGATCCTCCACTGTTCGATCTGGTAAACGCTGTTGATCCATCCCCGGGGTAACTTGCCGGTCTGTTCCTGTTCGGCTACCTTGCCATTTCCTACGCCCTGCCTGGTACGGAAATCCGCATTAAATACTTCATTACCCTGTACCGCATCAAGCTGGATGCGCAGGTCAAAACTTTTGAATGTCACCTCATTGACCAACGAAGCAGTATAATCCGGATTTGGATCACCGATGATCTTTCTTAGGGTTGTGCCGGTGGGTAAATTATTCGCATCACGCTGGGTAGTGTAAGCTATCGGACTATTTTGGGTTCCCTTCTCTATCTGCGGCAGTCCCGAGGCATTTTTCACCTGGGCACCGTTCGCGTCGAGCGCGAAAAATGTTCCATAAAAAACGCCGATGGGTTGTCCTTCGAGAATGGAAACAGGCGCGCCGGCATTGGTTGAAAGCAGCGTGAGGGCCTGCCCGATCTTCACCGCTTTATTCCTGTTGTGATTATAAATGGCAGTGAGATTCCATTCTATACTTTTATTTTTAACGGGTGATGCTGTGATCACCACTTCATATCCCCTGTTCTCAAGTGATCCAAAATTGCTGAGAAAGCTGGAGTAACCATTGGTAGGTGCGATCAGCCTGTTGATCAGCAGGTCGTCAACTTTCTTGTTGTAATAATTAAATTGAAGGCCGACCCTGTCATTAAAGAAAGACATATCGGTGCCGATCTCCAACTCCTTTTGTTTCTCCGGTTTTACGTTTTCATTCGCCAGTGCTGCCGGTGCATTGAGGGATATTCTTCCGAGGTAGGAACTGGGAAGATAAGAATTGAAACGCGCGTAGGCGCCGATACCTGTGAGGTTGCCCGACTCGCCATAGGCCGCGCGGATTTTGAAGAGATTCCACCAGGGAAGTTTCGACTTCCAGGCTTCTGACTCTGACACCAGGAAGCTTCCACTCGCTTTTGTGTAAACCTGGTTTCTCTGGTCTTTTCCAAACACCGACGATCCATCCATACGAATGGCACCAGTAAGGAACAGGCGATTCCAGAATTTCAAATTCTCCTGAACATAGCCGCCAGAAACGGAGAATTCGCTCCTGTCATCCACACCCGGTAGCTGTGTACTTGCACCGGTAACCGCTTCCACGTAAGGCGCCAGGCCCCGGCCTTGCAGCAGGCTGTACCGGTTCTTTTCATATTGCACGGAGTAACCAAGTTGCGTAGTGGACGAGATCGCCTTGCTGAAATCAACCTGGTAATTGGCATTTATTTCATGATTAATCTGGTAGAAAACGTTGTTGCCGGTGCTGGTATATCCATTTAAATTAGCATCGAGTGTCGGTCCGCCTCCCCAGAAAGCGGTGCTCACGTTATACGGGAACGCCGGCATGAAGGTGGTTCCGTTCTGGTTATAATTGTCGATACCTAGTGTATAGTCAAGAGTGAAGCCTTTGAAAGGTTTCAATTTGGCGCCAAAATTTGCAATTACCCTATTCGTCTCCTGCCGCTGTTTAAAATCTTCGATCACCGAAACAGGATTTACCCTGCCTCTTTCCCCAACCACTTTTACATTTCCGAGCGCGTCGCGGGTTTGAATATCATGAAAGTTTCCAAGGATGGTCACCGAGTTCATCGGGGAATAAAAGGAATTGCCATCTGGCTTTTCCCGGCCTCCGCTGTTGATATAATTCATACCCATGTTTACGCTGAGCATTTTATTGATGGTCTGTTCTACATTGGCCCTGAAACTATATCTCCGGAAATCAGTATTCTTTATAATCCCCTGGTTAAAAAAGTAGGAAGCGGAGAGATAATACTTCGTTTTGTCGGTGCCGCCACTGACAGAGACATTGTTATCGGTTCCCAATCCCGTTTGAAAAATATAGTCCTGGTAATCGTACCTGGTCACGTTTGTAGTATTTGTCGCCAGCGCCGGAGGCGTACCTGTGGTGCTGATGATATCCTGCGTGAACACATCGGGTGATCCGCCAAACTTTACCGGCGACTGGTTCACAGCAAGTTTTTTGCGCACATGGCTTGCCGTTATGCTGGTTGAGAAACTCACGACAGGAGTACCCTGCGTTCCTTTTTTGGTAAAGATCTGAACCACACCTGCATTCGCACGTGAACCATAGATTGCAGCCGCGGCTGCGCCATTAAGCACTTCTATCCTTTCGATATCGGCTGGGTTGATATCCACCATGCGGCTCTGGCCCACATTGCCGATAAAGGTGCTGCCGTCAAAACCACTTTGTGTATTCGTTACCCGGTTGGTACCATTGTTAACGATAACTCCATCAACGATGTACAGCGGTTCGGAGGAACTTGACACGGAACTGATGCCTCTTAGTCTTACCGACATTCCGCCGGCAGGGTCACCTGAGTTCTGCGAGATTTGGGCACCCGCGGTTTTACCCTGCAGTGCCGAAAGTACGTTGCCCGCACCGGCCTTGGTAAGCTGATCGGCCTTAACGGTACTGATGTAATTGCCAAGTTGGCGACGCGTTGTTCCGGCGGCGGTTCCCGTAACAACCACTTCATCGAGACCGAGTGCGTCTGATTCCAGTATCGCGTTGGACGTATAATTTCTTTCTGAACCAACGTTAACTGTTTTTTCAAGAGATTTAAAACCAATAGCGCTGAACAGGATTTTATATGAACCTGGTTTGATGTCGCCGGTGATGGTGAAATTCCCTTCCTGGTCTGTAGCGGAACCGTAAGCGGTTTTTACTATTGTTGCCGACACTGCGGGAACGCCTGCGCCTGTGGCATCGCTTACCTTTCCTGAAATTTTTACCTGTGCGAGCGTTGAAGAAGTGATCAGTAATAGCAGCAGCCAGATCATGGAGAAACGCCATTCATGCGTAATGATCCTGATGAATTTCATCATAATGTTGGTTTTGGTTTTGGTGTTTGTAGACTCCCGGTCAGGGAAGTTGGCGGTCGGCGAGTCTCGTTTTACAAAGAGACAACAGGCAATCTACAAAAGTTTGTGGGAAAAAGTCTTGCCATTTATCCTCACTCTGCATGGGGCTCCAGCCGTTTTTTCAGGTTCTGGAGAGATTGCTCCATGGGTGTGCCGAGTTGTTTGTCGTACACGATACTTCCCAGTTTCTCCCAGGGATACCACTTGAAATGACAGGTGAAATACCAGTGGATAGTAGTCACGCCACGGGTTTGATAAACAGAAAAAACTGAGGCCAGTACAGGATGGCCAGGCTGCATCCAGGTGGATCCCAGTTCTCTGCCCGCACGCGGGATGATCACCACATCAAGTTGAGGAGATAAGAGGCTGTCCCCCGAAATGCTGATATCGGAAACAGGTTTTACAAACTCGTTCCACTTATTCCATTTTGAAAGTTCTTTCAAAGCCTTCATCACTGTGTCCGGGTGTGCACTGATGTCCAATGCTCTCGACACCCTTATTTCGGAAGGAAGCAATGATGAAATACCTGTGATCACCAGGAACAAAACAACTACACTGATCAATAAAAGTTTTATGATGCCCATTTCAAATTTTTATTCCCAGCGAAAAACTTTGATGACAACGGCGTAGGCAAAAAGTCCCCAAAGCAGCAGCACACCTATTTCCAGCCCACAATCTGAAAGATGTGCGCCTTCAAAGGCAACATTTCTCATGGCATTGTTGAGATGCGTTAGCGGCAACACTCTGCAGATCGGCTGCAGCCATGAAGGAAAAACGTCTATCGAAAAAAACGTGCCTGCAAGCAGAAACTGTGGCAGGGTGACGAGATTTGCCAACGGCGGAATAGAACTTTCACTTTTAGATAAACCACTTACGATAAAACCAAACCCCATAAACACCATGAGACCCAGAAAACTAAGAACCAGTAATTCCAGGAAAGTGATGAAGCCGTGAACCAGCGTGAATTTAAAAATAAAATGCCCGATCAGCAGGATGACGATCGACGTAATTAATTGAAATAAAACCCTGCTTAGTCCCTCGCCTAATACGATATAGGCACGACTGATGGGTGTGGCAAAGAATCGTTTTAACACCAGGGTCTGTCGGAGATTAAAGAATAAAAATGCAACACCAAAAACTCCGGCACTCAAAAGGGAAAAGCCCAATTGTCCCGGAAGAATAAAATCAATGGTGCGATAAGTCCGTCCCTTTATGCTCTCGACTTTCTGATTGATCTGCGCGATGGTTGGTGTTGGTGCAAATAATCCTTTATCGATATTGCTGATGATTCCGTTCAGTAACGATTGCAGCACCGCCGTATTTTGCGGGTTTACAGCTTCAGAAGTTTTTATCGAAATGATATAGGCAGGAGATTTTGCCTGGGTATTTTTCTGAATATCAACGATGGCGGTGAGTCGTCCTTTTTCCAGGTCTTCAGCAAGGTCTTTATCCGGTTTATCGACGATCGTAATGCCCTCAACGCTTTTCAGCGCTTTGTAAACCGGATTAAGGGTATCGGTGTTTCGGGATAAACTGATCTTCATGGAGATTCTGCTACTGCCACCGATAAATCCAAAAACAAGGATAAAGATCAGAGGGAAGGCGAAACTGAAAACCACGGCTGAGGGACTGCGAAAAATGGATCTGAAGCTGGCTTTGGTGATAGCAAGCATCGCACGAACCTGACTGTAAGGTTTGGGCATTTTTATTATTTAATCGAAATCTCAAATGGCATTCTCGCTTGCGCGATGCCAACCGATGATTTTACTTTTTTTACTGCAATGTAAACCGAGTAGGCTTCCTCGCCCATTTCTTCTTTTATCGCACTGGCCTTGGCCACTTTTTGATAATTACCCAACAATATATCAAGGAAGTTTTTTGGTTCAGGAAATTCACGCAGACCGTAACTTTTCAGTTTAGCCATCCTGGCGGCACAATCTATGGCATCCTGAATATTTCCCAACCGATCAACAAGCCCTAGCTCGAGCGCTCTTTTGCCCATCCATACGCGACCCTGGCCAATGCTGTCTACCATTACCATCGAAAGTTTTCTTCCTTCCGATACCCTGGTCTTGAAAGTCTCATATATTGTATCCACACCACTTTGAATAAACGACCTTTCGATGTCGGTGAGCGGTTTTGATACCGTCATGGCATCTGCATGATCGGCGGTCTTCACACCATCGAATGTAACACCCAGCTTGTTTTTAAAAAAGCGCTGCATGTTGGGGATAATGGTAAACACCCCGATAGAACCCGTGATGGTGGTGGGTTCGGCAAAAATCGAATCTGCATTGGCAGCCAGGTAATATCCTCCAGAGGCAGCCACATCGCCGAAACTCAAGATCACCGGTTTCGTTTTGCGGGTTATGGTTATTTCACGCCAGATATTTTCACTGGCCAGTGCGCTGCCGCCTCCCGAATTCACCCTGAAGACGATGGCCTTAACCTTATCATCCATCCGCGCCTTTCGAACCAGGTCACGGAAAGTTTCTGAACCAATCTGTCCAGACTCGCCTTTTCCATCCACAATATCACCTTCTGCATAAATAAGGGCAATCCTGTCTGTGCCGCTTGTCTTTTTATAATTTACCGACTCGGCATATTTACCAAGGGCCACCATATTTATATTGGCAGATTGTTCAATTTTTAGCATTGACTTGAGCTCACCTTGCACTTCATCGTAATATCTGACGCCATCGATCAGTTTAAGGCGGGCTGCGTCATCGGCAGTCCTGATCAGGTATTTGTTTGCGTAATCGTGCAATGATGCAGTATCCAGGCCGCGGGCAGCAGCGGTTGTCACCAGCAGTTCATTATATAAGAAAGAAAGCAGCTCCCGGCTTTGAACCCTGTTCGGCTCGGTCATCTTTTCTTCCCTGAGAGGCTCGGTGGCACTCTTGAATTTACCGGCATAAAAAATCTGCGGTTCAATTTCGAGGCGTTGCAGGGTTTGTTTAAAGAACATGTAATTCAGCGCATAACCCTTCCATTCCAATCCGCCCTTGGGATTGCAATAGATCTTGTTGGCAAGGTTCGCAACATAATAGGCGCGTTCAGGGATGACATCGCCGTAAGCATAAATGAATTTTTTGGAGGTCTTGAAATCAAGGAGCGCATTCCGAAGTTCCTGGCTGGTGGCGAACCCGTTCGGGTTGTCATTGCATTTGAGGTAGATGCCTTTAATGGAAGAATCGGATTTTGCATATTTAATGAGTCGCACGGCATCGTAAAGTCCGGGTGTGCTATAAATTTCTTCTGAACTGAACTTTGCTAACGGGTTGTCCTTCCCCTGCTCGGAAAGGGTAAGACCGAGATCGATCATAAGCACCCCCCTGGACCCGGTTGAAGCGGTTTCAGGGTTAATCAGTTTGGAACTTGCGGAAGCGATAATTCCTACACCAATGAAGAACAGGACAACCACGGAAACAATGATAGCCAGCAGCGAAGCAAAAAATATCTTGAAGAATGTTCTCATAGACTAAACTAATTTTTTTGGGAATGGCAAAAATAGAGATATTTGACCCCTTTACCTCATGCAATATTCCAATACGGCCTTTTTGCTCATAGGCGGAAATATCGGCGACCGCCGTGGCTTCCTCAACCAGGCAAGGAGTCTGCTCGAACTGCATTCCGGCAAGGAAGTCATGTTCTCCTGTATTTACGAAACTGCTGCCTGGGGAAAGGAGGATCAATCAGCATTTCTGAATCAGGCATTGGCATTATCTACAACGCTGACAGCAGAGGAACTGCTGAAAAATATTTTGCATGCCGAGATCGAGATCGGCCGGGAACGGAGAGAAAAATATGGTGCCCGAATTATCGATATCGATATTCTTTTTTTTAATAATGAGATTTACAACCTGAAAGATCTGGTAATTCCCCACCAGCAGCTACCCTACAGGCGTTTTGCCCTTAAGCCACTTGCGGAAATTGCCCCGGATTTTATACATCCTGTTTTAAACAAATCAGTCGTTGAATTACTGGAGGAATGTACCGATCCGCTGGACGTTACCGTTTTCGATGATTGATGCGCCACACTGTTATGAACCATCATTTTATCACCATAGAAGGAAATATTGGCGCCGGAAAAACCACCCTTGCGCACCTGCTGTCGAAACATTTTAATGCCAGGCTGATCCTGGAACAGTTTGCCGATAACCCCTTCCTGCCAAAATTTTACGAGGACCCCTCGCGTTATGCCTTTCCCCTGGAATTATTTTTTATGGCGGAACGGTACAAACAGCTGAAAGAACTAATTCATACGACGGATCTTTTTCAGCATGTTACCATCTCGGATTACCTGTTTAAAAAATGTCTCTTGTTTGCAAAGGTGAACCTTAACGAGGAAGAGTTCGGTTTGTACAAAAAATTGTTCGACATTATCTATCAGCAGATCTCGCATCCTGACATATTGATTTACCTGCACGTTCCGGTGCCGCAGCTACAGCGCAACATCCGCAAAAGAAACCGCAGTTTCGAGCAGTCCATTCCCGACGAATATCTGCAGAACCTTCAGGATACCTATTTTCAGTATATCAAACAGCACAATATCAAAACGATCATGGTCGATGCCTCCAACGCCGATTTTTTAGGCAACAGAAAACATCTCGATATTATTCTTGATGCCCTGGAAAAAGATTATGATGAAGGACAGCATTTGATTTCGCTCGATTAGGAAAACTTGTGATGGCATAAACCGGCAGCCCAATTCACAATTCCTTCTTTTCTTTGTACAAAGTTTCCAGCTCTTAAATGACCAACCGTTCCACCGCACTGGACGTGCTTCAGTTTCCAGAATACCGTTCGTTTATAGTCGCAAGATTTTTTTACATCATGGCCATGCGGATGGTCACAACGGTGATTGGCTGGAGGATATATGAACTCACCCACAACCCCTTTGCCATTGGTTTACTCGGTCTCAGTGAATTTCTCCCCGCCTTTTCTCTTGCCCTTTATGCGGGTCATGCCATCGACATCAGTGATAAACGAGCGATGCTGTTAAAGACCACCGTCAGTTATCTCCTTTGCGTAGTAGCCCTGGTCATACTTTCCGTAAAATCGATTGTCGAAAGCTTTTCCGTTACCCATATCCAGTGGCTCATCTACTTTGTCATATTTTGTACCGGCATCATCAGGGCATTTGCCGGGCCGGCGCTGAACGCCATCATCGCGCAGATTGTTCCTAGAGAAAAACTGCCCGGAGCGGTAACGCTGAATTCCAGCGCATGGCTGCTTGCTTCTGTGCTCGGGCATGGAACGGGGGGTTTCCTGATTGCCCACACCGGTTATGTCAACATTTTCCTGATCATTGCGGCCTACGTTTGTATTGCCCTGTTTGCGATTTATAGAATTACCTCAAAACCAATTCTCCTCGGTAGCTCCGACAAGAAAACCTGGGAAAGCAGTCGCGAAGGATTAAATTTCGTATTCAAAACAAAGGAGGTTCTGGGC
>JBDTEB010000060.1:0-3124 GCA_039922795.1 Chitinophagaceae bacterium | reverse complement strand
CGGCTTTTCCCTTGAGAGCGGCAAGTATCGAGCTTTGTGCGGTGGATGCACATATTGGCACGGTGCGAAAAATATTGATGGATGCGGCCTGCAGTCGTTTTGACCTGGTAAATAATCATTCGGGTATTATTGCCTCTACCGACAGCGATACGGTAGTTGACAAAAGATGGCTATTTCATATAATGCGCGAAATGAGCAATGGGGCGGATGCCGTGGGTGGCCGGATAATGACGATGGGGTCGCTGCAGGATTTTATGATCTATCAGCAGGAAAATGAAATTTACCGGAATCTTGTGGCCCGTGTAGAATCCATTATCGATCCTCAGGATCATGATCCATGGCCAAGGCATTTTCAATATTATGGAGCGAATATGGCCGTAAAAAAATCTATCTACGAAGCGGTTGGTGGAATTCCGGCGTTAAGATACCTGGAAGACAATGCGTTGCATGACGCACTGTTCCGAAACGATTTCAAAATCAGGAGAAGTCCAGACGTGATCGTCACCACATCGATTCGTACAGAGGGCCGTGTTGAAATTGGTTTTTCCGAACAACTAAAAAAATGGTCCTGCATGTATAATTCGGGGATTCCACAAAAAGTGCCATCCGGTCTGGAAGTAATCACCCTGCTGAATTTAAGAAAGAGACTGAGAGACTGCTGGCTCGCTTCAAAAAAGAATGGGATATTTAATAAGGAAGAAGTCGTTTCAATTGCAGGTGATTTGATGGTGGATGCCAACTGGTTATCGGAGGAGATTGACGCAGCCGCGTATTTTGGCTATCTCTGGCTGGAAGCTGATTCGAGGCGCGCCAGGGGAAAATGGCAACATACATTTCACGCTGAACCTATACAGTCAGCGACACAATACCTGGAAATATTTATAGGGTAATTTAAATTTTCTCAAATAGATCAAGGCGATATTTCTCCTTTCTGCTGGACGTCACAATTTTAAGTTGCGGATTATCCCGCGTTAAGTCATAAAATGCTTCATGCACCTGGTCACCGGTAAGCGGGTAATCATGCACTACAGGAAGCCAGTGTACAAGCAACAGGCTTGCCCCATTGTTAAGATGTTGTACAATCTCCTTCCTCATCTTGAGAAGATCTTCCTTTGAAAGGTAATAGCCGACTTCTGACACGATAATCAAATCAAATTTTTGATCCGGGAGCTCGGCCGGTACCGACATTTTACGAAATTCAACGTTCCCATTCTCCGATAGCCTTTTTCTGGCTTTGTCCAGTGCTACGTCAGAAACATCTACTGCAAGTAATTTTTTTACTTTCGTTGCCAACATACTGGTGAGCACCCCAATGGAACAACCGATTTCAAAACCGGTCTCGTAAGATTCTTTGCTAAGGGCAGCGACAGTATCGGCATACTTGTTTTTTTCATATTCACTGGTTTCGAAATCCCAGGGATCATCTTTCCGGGCATAAACGTCATCGAAATATTCTGTAGTCAGGGTGGTATTGATTGGCATATACTATTTTGTTTCGAAGAAAATTTCGAATGGATGTTCAAAATGCGCGAGCAGGTCGGGCCGTAGCACAAACCCCGCAGGGTCGTCGAAAAACACCTGTCCGAGTTGGGACCGGTGTGCAGCGATTGCTTTTCTTTTTGTTTCAAGTTCGGTTCCGATGTCAAGTCTCCAGCAAGTCATGTCAGAATCTGACGGGTAATCTTCTTCGCGACCTAGTTCCCACAACCACACGGGATATTCAAATATGCGTGGGCACTTCTTCACTTCTGTGAGCGATCTCTGCGCCAGTTGCCAGACAGCCTCGTGATCGCGGTGAGGATCATGCTGATAAGGAATGAATATGGTGTCAGGCTTCATTTGGAGTAGATGGTTCGCAAGCGTTTTCGCTGAGTCTTCGAACGCTGCCGATGCCGAATTGGGGACGGCTCCATCCGGAAAATCAAGAAATACTCCATGCCCGGCACTCACATTTAATTCTGCAAGGGCATTCAGGGCCTCCTGCCTGCGAACTTCGGCTCGTCTTTCGGCTGAAAATTCAACAGATGAGGGATGTGACATGGAGCCATCGCTTACAAAAATACATTCAACATTGAGACCGAGCCTACGGAGCATGGAAACCAGTCCTCCGCAGCCAAGTGATTCATCATCCGGATGGGGGGCAATGATGACCGTTTTCCCAAAGTGCTCGAGGTCCCGCTCTGTTAGTCTTAAAGCCCGGCTTAGCAATCCCATTCTTTTAATTCCAAATGTCATCTGAGCTTTTGTTTGAGGTCAAAATATAATCTCCGATTGAAATAAATGTTGCATCGGGAGCAGGTTGACGGAGATAATATCTAAGGTCCCTGTGAATTCGTTCCAGTCTTCCGGGCTTCATCAATCCCCTTGCACCCACACATTTTTCCGAGAGTTGCATCACCCTGTTGCAGATCTCTTCAACCGCGTGCCTCATCATATTAGCCATATTCAGCAATTCGCCATTCTTGCCTTCATCACCCATCCCATTTTCAAACATTAAACCAGCACTATCGATCCATTGTAGTCCGCTCTTAACCAGAATGGCCATTTCTGATACGCGTTGCTTCTGGAACTGATCATCTGTTCTTCCCATCTGACGGAGGTAATCAATTGTACCGTCTAAAATTGCCTGGGCGCCACCCACCTGCACTGCAGAAAATCTAATTGCGCCACCCCCAAAGCCAGGCTGCCTATAATAGTTTCCAGGAATACCCAATAAATTTTTTTTCGTTAATTCATGCCCGGCGAAATCTATCCGATGACTGACAGAGGACCTCATCCCCAATGGATTCCAGAAAGATGCATCGGCCCCCAGACCCGAAGATTTCATATCGATAATTGCCATCTGCCATCCCTCATCTTCGAGCTGACCAGTAATAATGGGATAATCTATATTTGTACTTCCAGAACAAAATGTTTTTGCCCCGGTAATGCTAATCGACCCATTACCCCGGGTAAATTTGATTCCGTTTGCTGCTTCCGTGTTCCAAACACCAAATATTTTTCCTGCCTCGGCCTCATCAAACCAAAACTGTTTTTGTTCATCATCGGCGAATTGATGAAGCAGGAATAAGGCGTTAAGGTGTCCCTCATAAATACGGGCTACAGATAAATCTGCTGCACCAAT
>JBDTEB010000059.1:0-6508 GCA_039922795.1 Chitinophagaceae bacterium | reverse complement strand
GCAACTTTTTCCTTGTTTTCAAGACTTAAATCAGAATCAAGGGTCACCAAACGGCCTTCCCTGAATGGTTTCAGTGTCTATGACATGATCGATCCCGAGGTAAGCAGACCCACCATCCAGACGATCGGCGGAAAATCCTACAATGTTCATCTTATCCGGCAATCGCAACTGTTTCCATTACAAGCCGGAACATTTACTATAGACCCGGTTGAACTTGATAATACGGTAAGATTTGTGCGTGCAGCTTCAGGCAAAGCAGGACCAAGAACATCCGTGCAACAACTCATGGATGACATGATGAACGATGGCCTGACCGGGGAAACGGAAGAACACAATTTTACATTGAGCAGTAAACCGATTGTCATCACGGTTAAGCCATTGCCTCTTGAAAACAGGCCGGTGGGTTTTAATGGTGCTGTTGGAAAATTTACAGCTACAACGGTCTGGAAAAGCAGGACGGTGGCCGCCGGAGATGCTTTTGAAATGGAATTGACGATCAAAGGCGAGGGGAATTTTTCTGTGATTAATCCGCCAGCGGTGGCACTCCCTTCCTCTATCGACAGCTACGATCCTGCCATTAAAGAAGATGTTGACAAAACGCATTACCCGCTCAGTGGCTCAAAAACTTTCAGCTATACTTTTCTGCCAAGAGACACAGGACATTTCACCATCCCGGGATTAGATTTTTCCTATTTCGATCCATCGGATCAACAATATAAAACAGTGTCGTCGGAAGATGTGGTGATCAACGTTACGAAAGGGAGCAAAAAATCAATTTTCAAAAGATCACCGGCAAATGCATCAGTCAATGAAACTTCTGATGCCTGGGAATTTTTTGATGAATACAAGTTTGTGATTTTCGCTGGTGGGGCACTTGTGGCCTTAACGATAATCGGTTTCTATAAACGACACAAAAAGAAAAGACGGAGAGCGAGAAGGGCAGCCCGCGTAAAACAACGTCTGCAGCCTCCGGTGGTTACTAACGCAAACTCGGTGACGGAAAGAATTGCTCCGCATGTATTGTTTGATGAAGCCCGCACAGCCCTTGAGAAAGGCAATTCAAAAGATTTTTATGCCGGGGTAAACCGTTCAATATGGCAATTCATAGGCGAACGTCTTCATATATCATCTACCGACCTTAACAAAAGCAATGTCGCAAACATGTTAAGTTCAAGAGGGGTTCAAAGTGACAAAATCACTGACCTGCAGAATTTATTGAATGAATGTGAGATCGCGATTTACACCCCCGTGCACGATGCGGCAGACATGACAAAAACATTAAATAAGGCAGAGGACCTTATCGCGTCTCTGCGGTCTTCTATCAGCTAATCTACTCACTGTACTTGTAGCCAACACCGCGTACGGAATGGAAGTAGAGCGGGTTACGGCTATCCTCCTCAAAATATTTCCTGAAGCTCAGAATAAAATTATCAATCGTTCTTGTTGTTGGATAAACGTTGTAGCCCCAAACTGTTTGCAGGATCTTTTCCCTGGTAACCACTTCGTTTTTATTTTCGATCAGCAACTTTAAAAGCATTGCCTCCTTTTTGCTCAGCTGAATTTTTTCACCCTTTCTGGTAAGTGCTTCCTGTGCTTTAAAGTCGATCAGGTTTTTACCGAAACTGTAGGTGTCGCCGAGCGTGTCTTTATCGAGAAGCTGATTGTTTTTGTCAATAAGTTTTTTCACCCTTAGCAGCAGTTCTTCCAGATTGAACGGTTTGGTGAGATAATCGTCAGCACCTTTTTTTAGTCCCAGTACCCTGTCGGCACTGGTGTTTTTTGCACTTAGGATAAGTACGGGCACTTGATTGTTCTGTACTCTGATCGTTTCCAGTGCGGTAATGCCATCCATTTCAGGGAGCATAATATCAAGTATGACTAAGTCGAAGTATTCCTCCTGAATAGCCTGCAGGGCCTTGCTGCCATCGTATGCGGAGGTTACCTGGTAATTCTCCAGTTCAAGATTCAGTTTCAGCGCATCATGAAGATTTTCTTCATCTTCAACCAATAGTATCGACGGTTTTTTGATTTCGCTGATCATCCTGTGAAAAATTATGTTCTGAAATGGATCCTGAAATCGCTGCCACCGGTTTTGCGGTTCTCGACATGAATATCGGCCTTGTGGTCGGATGCGATCTTTTTGCAAAGGTATAAGCCAAGTCCTGTTCCTTTTGTTTTCCTGATAGACTCATTGCCGATCCGGTAAAAACGTTCAAATATTTTCGCCCTCTCTTCTGCAGGAATTCCAGGGCCCTCGTCTATCACGTGCAAGTCTGATCCATTCGGCACCTGGGCGAGACTGAACCAGATGCTACTTTCCTTCGACGAATATTTAATCGCATTCTCCAGCAGGTTGTTGATCATGATCTGCAAAAGCAATGTATCTCCGTGCAAGACTATTTCATCTTGAATATCAATATTCCAATGATTACCTGGAAACCTGTTTACGAAATCGTTTACACAACCTGCTGCCAGCAGCGAGAGATCGAGCTCCTCCCTGGAAACAGCATAACGGCCTTCTTCCAGCTGAGCCGAAACCAGGATATTATTGGCCAGCAGGTTCAGTCTTTCGATTTCCTGCAAGGTCATTTGCAATAACTTCTGTTGTTTTGCCTCATCGAGTTTGTGTTTCTGAATCGTTTCGATGTTGAGCTTTGTGATGGCGATAGGCGTTTTTAGTTCGTGGGTAATCGCCATCATAAAATTCTGCTGCTGTTGGTTTAATTTGAATTCCTTTCCCACAGCACGGTAAACAAAAACTGCACTAACGATTGTAAATAACAGAAAGAAGCCACCCTCTCCCAGGTAACCCACAGATTTACTGTTGTCAGCATTGAGAATGCTAGCTGCCTTTTGAAGGTAGGAAGGATCTTCAAGGCTCAATTCAGAGAGTTTGAATGAAGTAATCTGGTTATTCTGTCTCTGGAGAGCGATGAACCACCATATTAATGCTGCAATGATGTACACGAGAAAAAACCAGTAAACGGTTGTCGCTACCGCAAGGCCTTTTTGTTTGAGAATGTTCATTATAGCGCAGGCTTTTTTTCGATCCTTACTCCCGCGTTAAGTATATGGCGTAAGGGATCCTGGCGCATCGTCTGTTCAAGTGTAAAAAAATAGGAGCCCGCGCGCGTGAATTTTGTATCAGGCTGAATCAGGATCCTTGCTTCGGTGATGTCATCCATTGAAGACCCGTACCATCCCTGCTGATTATTGGCTAGAGGCAGATTGTATTGCTGACTTTTTGCGGCCGTATCCTCCGGTCCTTTTACGCTGCACCTCACCCAAATATTATTAAAGCCGTAGGCATCCGAGTGACGAATGACGATAAAAAGATTATACAAAGCAGCGGTATCAGTGATCTTGAATTCAACCTGAGGTTTGACGCTTCCCGCCCACTCCTGTTTTTCGAGGGCAATGTTTTTTTCAAAAACATTGATATTCGAGCAGGCCGCGAGAAAGAAAAAACCAAGAAGAAATATACATTGATTTTTCAAACAGAATGATTTCTTGCAAAAATACAATCCCCGTAGGTCTTAGAGCACATTAAGCACCTGCTCTTTCGCTTTCTCCAACTCGTCTTTCATTGTAACGACACATTTCTGTATGGTAGAATCGTACGCTTTGGCGCCGGTGGTATTAATTTCCCGGCCAATTTCCTGAAGCACAAAAGAAAGTTTCTTGCCTTTTTCCCTGTCTTCCTCGGCGATAATGTTCCTGAAATATTCACAATGGTTTACCAGCCTTACCTGTTCTTCCGTGATGTCTATTTTTTCAATGTAGTAAACCAGTTCCTGTTCAAGCCTGTTCTGATCGTAGTTTTCTTTGCCTACCTGTTCTTCAAGGATCTTTTGTAGTCCTTCCCTGATCCGTTGCTGCCGAAGCGGTTCAAGTTCTGTCACCTTTGCCTGTTGCTTCAGGATGTTCTCAATACGCAGCAATAATTCTGCCTGCAATACCATGCCCTCATTGCTTCTATGTGCGTTGAGTTCACCGATGGCGGCTTCCAGGATTGATTTAAATGCGATCCACTCTTCATCAGTAAGCGTGTCGCCTGTAGGCGCGATCACTTCCGGAAGTTTTAGTAGCGACCCCAGGATTGTAGAGGTATCCAATTGTAGTTCCTCTGCAAGTTTTGCGATCGGGATATAGTAGGCTTTAAGGAGATCAGTGTTAATGCTTACGGGTTTTGACGAACCTGTTTGTTTTAAGTTGATGGTACAGTCGATTGTTCCTCTTCCCAATTTTTCCGAGAGCACTTTCCTGATGTCGAATTCAAAGGGCCTGAGAAAGGCTGGCATCTTGAGTTGTAATTCAAACTGTTTGCCATTCAGCGATTTGATATCTATCAGAAAGGTTTTATCACCAAGGCTTTGCTCCGTTCTGCCAAAGCCCGTCATCGATTTAAGCATTCAAAAATATTTCAGGAAAGATAAGCAAATACTGGGAAGGTCATATTCGGAAGAGCAGTCGCTGAATCTCCCTGCCTGGTATTTCGCGCAGGTCTCCGGGAAGAAGTCCATCGATTGTTATTGCTTCGATTCGATACCTGATCAGTCTCAACGTTGGGAAACCAACGGCCGCTGTCATCTTTCTTACCTGCCTGTTCTTTCCTTCATAAAGGGAAAGAGCCAACCAGCTGTCGGGAATATTTTTTCTGTATCGTATTGGCGGAACTCTGTCGGGGACGTTGGGCGGAGAAGAAAATTTTGAAGCCCTCGCCTTCCTGGTAAAAACTTTTTCAGCATCGATGCTGATGGTCACACCTGAAGACAATGATCGCAGGGCTTCGCTGGTGATCTCTCCTTCGACCTGCACCCAATATTCACGTTCGTGTTTATGTGCAGGATTAAGCAGGCGAAAATTAATCGATGAATCGTTCGTGAGGATTAGCAAACCCTCGCTGTCATAATCGAGCCTTCCCACAGGATACACGTCAGCAGGCAGTTTGAAGAGATCTTTCAATGTCGCTTTACGTTCCGTGCCTGGTGAGTTTTCCTTCTCCGGAGAAAATTGAGAAAGTACCCTGAATGGTTTGTTGATGATGAAATATTGCAGCACCATCTAAAGTTAAAGTGGATTGACGAACACGATGGAAGGAATGTAGAGGAGCAATAAAAAGCCCGAAATTTCTTTCGGGCTTATATCAAGATGGGTTAGTAAGTACCAGGAAAATAAATTCCTTACACAATATTAAAAATAAATCTTCCTAACTTAAAAAAAATCAAAATTATTTTATGCACATTTTTTTTATTGTTGTGGATAAGAGACATGGTGTGATCCATACACGATCGCATGTTTGATGAAATGAAGTGCAGCATCATTGATGTAGGTTTGTAAAAACATTCAGTATGAAATTCACTCAGCCGGTGCCCGTTACATACGTAGCAGAAATGATAGGTGCGAAACTAACAGGCAATGAATCTGGAATGGTGACAGGAATTAATGAACTGCATAAGGTGGAAGAGGGCGACATCGTGTTTGTAGATCATCCCAAATATTATGAGAAATGTCTTCATTCGGCTGCCAGTTTTATTATCATAAACAAAACCACGGAAGTTCCGGAAGGCAAGGCGATACTTGTAGTGGATGACCCTTTCGAAGCATACTCGAAGATCATCGCACACTACCGTCCATTTGAGCCCTCTGTCAAAATGATCAGTGATTCTTCAACGGTCGGCACAGGCACTACCGTCTTTCCCGGTGCGTTTATTGGTAATCATGTGGTGATTGGCAATGGCTGCATCATCTTCCCAAACGTTACCATCATGGATCATTGCGTGATTGGAAATAACGTGATCATTCATGGAGGTACAACCATCGGTTCTGATGCTTTTTATTTCAACACAAAAAAGAACAGGCCGGTGTGGTACAAGAAAATGCCAAGCTGCGGACGAGTGGTAATTGATGATGATGTGGAGATAGGCGCAGGTTGTACTATCGATCGTGGTGTTAGTCACGATACCCGGATCGGGCAGGGATCAAAACTGGATAACCAAATACATATCGGACATGATACAGTTGTCGGTAAAAACTGTCTGTTTGCTGCACAGGTAGGCATTGCAGGAGCTACGAACATCGGTAACGGCGTCACGCTCTGGGGGCAGGTTGGCATCAATAAAACGCTTGATATTGGTGACAACGCTGTGGTTTACGGACAAAGCGGAGTAGCCTCCACCCTTGAAGGAAATAAAACATATTTCGGGTCTCCGGTGCAGGAAGCCTCAAAAACAAAAAGAGACCTGATCTGGATGAAACGCATTCCGGAGATGTGGGAGAAATTAAAAACCCTGAGCAATAACGTTAGTAAAGAAGAGTAGCAGTGATGCCTCGCCGGCATCGAAAAGGCATTTATCTTATCGCCCGTAACAGCGCTAATCCGGCCGGTAATCATACGGCAGCGATTCCGCCACCTTTTCCCAGCTCCAATAACCATTTTCGATAAAATCGGACTGGTCGTAGAAGTAACCGTTCTTTTCGATGACGAAGATCCCGAGGATCTCCAGAG
>JBDTEB010000058.1:0-10658 GCA_039922795.1 Chitinophagaceae bacterium | reverse complement strand
TTCGATAATATGGTGCGATAGCCGGGCTGTCGAAATTGGCGGTAAAGCATTTGAATCGATCGGCGAAGAGCGCTGTCTCACCCACCTGCTTAATTCGCCAGGAAATTTTACCGCTTCAAAACTGGCCTGGATCAAACAGTTTCTGCCGGACGAATTTGAAAAGATCGACAAGATCATGCTGCCGGGCGACTTTATTTCGATGAAGCTTACGGGTGAGATCACAACCAGTATTTCATCCCTCTCGGAAGGTGTCTTTTGGGATTTTAAGGAAGGTCATTTGTCTGATGACGTGATGGATTATTATCAGTTTGACAGATCAATAATCCCTGCTGTACAGGATGTATTTTCTGACCACGGGCATCTGAAGCCTGAAATTGCTTCAATCCTTTCGCTCAAGCCTGGCATACCTGTCACCTATAAAGCGGGCGATCAACCCAATAATGCACTTTCTCTCAATGTGATGGAACCGGGTGAGGTTGCTGCAACGGCTGGAACCTCCGGCGTGATCTACGGTGTTACCGACCAGCTGGTTTACGACAAAAGATCCCGTGTAAACAGTTTTGCCCACGTGAATCATAGCCCGCAGCAGCAACGGATTGGCGTACTACTCTGTATAAATGGTACGGGCATCCTGAACAGATGGATGAAAACTACCCTGTCGCCATCCGGAAGTTATCAGCAGATGAATGAAGCGGCGGGAAGAGTGGCTCCTGGATCTGAAGGATTACGAATTATCCCGTTTGGAAATGGCGCAGAGAGAATGCTGGAAAACAGGCAGGTAGGTGCCCAGATCCGTCAGCTTGACCTTAACCTTCATGGCCCCGGCCACATGTATCGCGCCGCCCAGGAAGGAATAGCTTTTGCCTTTCGGTACGGTCTTGATATCTTGAGGGAAAATGGAATGAATCCTTCTATAATAAGAGCGGGAAAAGCAAACCTTTTTTTAAGCGAAGTATTTGTGGAAGCTTTCGTAAACGCCACCGGGGTTCCCGTTGAAATGTACAATTCCGATGGAAGTGCCGGCGCGGCGATTGGTTCCGGTATTGGCGTGAAAGCATTCAATAATGCAAAAGAGGCATTTCAAGAGGTGAAATCCACGCGTATCATTGAGCCTGCGAAAATGCAGGAATACAATGAGTTTTACCAGGATTGGCTGCGCTTTGTGTAAACAGTTAACAATCAGAATTCCATCAACAAGTGCAGCGTTCCGTGAAAATTGAGCGTTGATTATTCATTAGCTGTCCTTGAGCATTCGGCGTTGAACAGCTGCGAACGTAGCGTTGATATTGATTATTTGTCATTGAGTAATCGGCGTTGAAAAGCTGCGAACGTAGCGTTGATTATTGATTAACTGTTCTTGAGCATTCGGCGTTGAACAGCTGCGAACGTACCGTTGATTATTGATTAACTGTCCTTGAACATTCGGTATTGAACAGCTGCGAACGTAGCGTTGATTAGTGTTAAATATAAAAGTCTGCCTCTCCTGCACATCCCTTCCTCGCTCCCTTCCGTATATCATTTGCTATCGCAGCCCATATAAACCCTCGAAGAAGATTTTTGCCAGGCAATGCGACCGACTAATAGTCTAAGGATCAGCGACTAAATCTAACGTAAGCACTATGGAGCCACAGGTAAAGTACACCCCAACATTTCCTGATTCAGAATCTCCGGGGTATCTTCGGTCCACAATTTTGGTCCACTCCTTGACAATCCAGAGGTCAACAACCCGTTTTAAATTCGAATATGGCACAAACATCGACCCCATAGTGTAGGGGCGGGCCTTGCGTCCGCCCTGGTCGCTATTTCGCAGCGTGACAGACCCATAAAGCATCTCCGTTGCGTGCATGGCGGACGCGAGGCTCGTTCCAGGCAGAATTTCGCGAACAAACCTGTTACCTGATATTATTAAACAGATC
Organism: Chitinophagaceae bacterium; assembly: GCA_039922795.1. GTDB lineage: Bacteria > Bacteroidota > Bacteroidia > Chitinophagales > Chitinophagaceae > JADCRZ01. The sequence continues at coordinate 8,742 of JBDTEB010000058.1, read as the reverse complement.
GTTACACAAAATGGAAGTAGATCGTCCCGAAGACATTGAAAACGAAGAAGAACATAAAGGGTTTTCCCTAAGCACATTAATTCGTTTTCTGAAGTTTTGGCCCCTTTTCGCCGGGTTGATGGCAGGTGCCCTGGGTATTGCAGCCCTGTACCTTCGTTACGCCACACCGATATATGAAACCAGTGCTTCCCTGCTTATAAAAGATGAACACCAGGGCCTGGCGAACTCAAAACTGTTTGCCTCCCTCAATATGAAGACATCGGAAAAGATCATCGAAAACGAAGTTGAAGTGCTTGGTTCACGATCTCTGATGCAGGATGTGGTTATGAAATTGGGACTTTATGCTCCCTTGTTCATTGATGGCGATTCAAAAAAACGCTCTGCCTACAATCTTTCCCCGATCAAAGTAATGCTTCGTGATCCGGAATCATTGTTGGAAGAAGCTAAAATTCCTTTCACATTCGACGCGACAAACAAGAGAGTTGTTCTTGACAACCAGAGTTTCCCCTTGAATGTATGGCTGAACCTGAAATGGGGAGCCGTCAAATTCACTCCCAATGAACGCGCCAGAAAAGGTGCCCCGATAAATGGATATTATTTCGCACTGACAGGAGTAAGGACGGCCGCCAATAGTTTGCTCCAGAGTTTACATGTTACCCAGGCTACCAAACAAACAACCGTGGTAGGCCTTAACATCCGAACAGAACTGCCAAAATTGGGAGAAGATATATTAAATGAACTGATAAAAAGTTATAACGAGCAGGCGATGAAGGATAAAAGCATGCGTGCCTCCAATACGCTGGCCTTCCTCGAAAATCGGCTTGAGTATCTTGTACATGACCTTGATTCGGTCGAATCCAAAGTGCAGCGATTTAAAATGGATAAAGGAATTGTAAATATGGGCGAACAGGGTTATAATATCCTTAATAATGTTGAAAGCAACGAACGACAACTCGATGATATCAATGGCCAGCTGGCAATCCTTAACAAAGTTGACCGGTATATCAGTGGCGGCGTTCAACGGCAATATGTCGAAAACGCACCAGTTGTTCCTTCCTCCACCCTTTCGCAATCCGGTGCTGAATCGATACCTGTAAATGCCGTGGAGAGCAAAGAACTTATGCAGGCAAAAGCTCATCTTGCTTCAATTAATACTCAACTTGCCGTTCTGCGCGATGCACCACCTGTTGATAAGTATTACAACATGAGGATCATCAGGTTGCAAAATGAGATGAGTGCCCTTCAGTCGCGATCAGACAGGCAGGATGCCAAGGATCGACTCGCTGCAAGCGATGTAATTATGAAGGCACTTCGAAAGCGATCGCTTTCCGACCAGGATAATGTCGACGATGTTTCCCGCAGACAAATTGAACTAAGCCAGGAAAGAGTCGATGTGGCAGAAGAAATAAGCTCTTTGTCTTTTATAAAATCTGCACCTGCACCGAGGTCAGAAACAAGACGGGTAATCAGACAGCCTTCCGGGTCTGCTTCAGCTTCTGCTGCACTTCCATCAACGGTGGGCCTTAAAGACAACACACTGACAAATCTTCTGCAACGATATTACGATTTGCAGAACGAATACGAAAGGAACAAAAGAACCGTGGCAGAAGGCAGCCCCGCCATGGTGTCCCTTCAATCCCAGATTGAAAAAACCCAGACTTCCATCCAGCAGAATATTCGCAGCCAGCGCAATAACCTGGAAGCTGGAAAGGAAAACCTTGTCATCAATACCGATAGTTATAACTCAAAACTTAGAAATATTCCGGTTAACGAGAAGGACCTGGACCGCATCGGGCGCACGCAAACAACGACTAAAGAAATTTACAGTTTCCTCTTGCAGAAAAGAGAGGAAAATGCCCTGTTGCTGGCTTCGGATATTTCAGATAATAAATTGCTTGACTATGCCGAGACTTCGCCCTTCCCCGTAGCGCCTAAAAAAATGCTTGTATTTGCCATTGCTGTCGTGGCCGCCATTGGTCTTGGAATCGGGATTGTGCTCATCAAACTCGCTTACAATCCTTCCATTGAGTCCAAAGCTCAGCTGATGAGTTTGGTGCAACTACCCGTGATTGCCGAGATCAACCAGTCCGACGGAAAGGCATCAATACTATCTCACAAGAACGAAAATCAGACGATCTCGGAACAGTTCCGTCAGTTAAGAACCTCGCTAGCGTTTATGGGAATCCTTCCCGGGAAAAAATATATCCTCATCACGTCTTCGGTTCCCGGCGAAGGGAAAAGCTTTGTCGCAGTAAATCTCGCGATCAGCCTGGCACTGACTGAAAAAAGAGTGTTGCTTGTTGAGCTTGATCTCCACAAGGCAAAAATTGCCGGAATGCTGGAAGAGTCAAATGGCAAGGGCATGAGCGAATACCTTTCAGGAAACGCGAGTCTTGACGAAGTGTTGAAAACAACTGCCATTCACCCGGGACTTTCTCTCGTTTCTGCCGGCATAGCTCCTGAAAACCCGTCTGAGCTTATTCTCGGTAGCAGGATGGACCAATTTTTTAAGGAGATCAATGAACGATTCGATTATATTTTGATAAAATCGCCACCGCTTTCCCAGTTAACTGATGCGTTTGTGCTGTCTAAAAAGACCGATGCCACGATTGTGGTGGTGCGTCAGGGCTACACTCCACTTCAGGCCGTCAGGATGCTGGAATCTGGAAATGCTTTCAGCTCATTGTCAAAAGCGTCGATTGTTCTTAACGGAGTTAAAGAGAACGCATTGGAGGAAAGACTGCGTTGAGAGATTTATATTTGTTTTCCGGAAACTTTTAATAAATTTCTATCGATTTATGTCTGGAAAAAGTAATTGGTACGCAGTATACACGAAGCCCAGATGGGAAAAAAAGGTTGCTGCGATACTAACATCGAGGAATATTCAAAACTATTGCCCGCTGAACAAGGTGCAGAGGCAATGGAGTGATCGTAAAAAGACGATTGAGGAGCCGCTGTTCAAGTCTTATGTTTTTGTAAACGTGGAAGAGAAAGAACATATTGAGGTGAAGAGAGTCGATGGTGTGCTGAATTTTGTTAGCTGGCTGAATAAGGCAGCTGTCATTCGTGATGAAGAGATTGAAACGATCAAACTTTTTCTCAGTGACCACCAGAACGTTTATCTTGAGAAGGCGGATGTAAATCTCAACGACAGGGTTCGGATCCTTAGCGGACCACTCATGACGCGGGAGGGCAACGTGCTTGAAATCAAACATAAAACCGTTAAGGTTCTGCTCCCTTCACTTGGATTTACGCTTGTTGCCGAGATCAGTAAAACGAACCTTGAAAAGGCACCTGAGTATTCTGTGAACAACAACCAGTAAGTTTGCCGGGTTTCTGCCATTTTTATCCAATCTCCAATATCTGCCTGTATTCAAATTTTGATACATTCTATTTGTATAAACAATTTTTTAAAAGAACTCTTGATTTCGTGGTTGCCGGCCTCGTACTAGCCTGCATTTCCCCGGGGCTAATTATTGTGTACCTGCTTGTGAAAGCAGATAGCGAAGGCCATTTCTTTTTTATGCAAGATCGGATCGGCCGATATGGAAACCTGTTTAAGGTTTACAAAATCCGGACGATGAATTTTGAAAATGAAGTGGGTGACAGGGAGATATTCAGAGGACATTCCGAAGTAACCAGGGTAGGCGAGTTTTTAAGGCGATTCAAGCTGGATGAGCTACCACAATTGCTCAATGTGTTGAAAGGTGACATGTCACTCGTAGGCCCAAGGCCGGGAATGCCTGCCAAAATCCCTGAACTTAACGCAGATGGTAAGTTCCGGCTACTTGTACGCCCGGGTTTAACCGGTCTTGCCCAGATAAACGGCAATATTTATTTAAGCTGGCCGCAACGGTGGAAATATGACCGGCAATATGTCACCAACCTTAGCTTCTGGCTTGACATACGAATAATTTTCAAGACCTTTCTCATTATCCTACATGGTGAAAAGAAGTTTTTGAAGAAGACAGATGCCTGATTATCAATGCTTATAAAACGGAAGGTTGCCTGAAATTTGAGATTTTTTGCCGTTTTGCTTCCTAATTCGGGAGGTAAAGGCTATTTTTGCGGGAAGTTCGCAATTTTCAAGGTGCTGCAAACATAATTCCTTGAGAAAGTCTCATAATAATTTAATTCTCCTATCGTTATAGGTCCGGCTTTGCGAACATTATTTCCAATTCCATTTAAAACAATTGCTAACCACTTTATTCTTGCCATTGGTCTGGCTGTTGTAATTACAGTCTGATCAAAGGTTCCATGCTTTGGATTAGAATGATGAAATCACATGAACTTCTAAGCACAAATGACACCGTTCATTTGTTCCCGGTGATCTTCCTCTTTCAGCCATGCATATTAATTTGGTAAGCCATCAGGTTCCGGGAAACATATAACCTTAATACAATTTCAGCATAATTAAATAGTTGCGAAACATGCAATCCTCTACAAGTAACCGATCGGGAACAACAGAAAGCAAGGATCTGTCCCAGTTAATTTCAAGATACCTGCCTTTCTGGCCCTTCCTCCTGGGATTGGTTATGGTTTGCCTTATCGGCGCCTGGGTTTATCTCAGGTACACCATTCCTGTCTATGAGTCGTCAGCAAAACTGCTGATTAAAGATGATAACAACAATCCTCAGGACAAAGTGTCCATGGATCTGTTTTCCTCAAAAAAAATCGTTGAGAATGAAGTTGAGGTTATCCGTTCACGGACGGTGGTCAGGGATGTTGTAAAGAAACTGGCTTTGTATGCACCTACCTTTTCAGAAGGCAAGGTGAATATCAATTCAGCGTATGTTACCTCTCCTATTCGTATTGAACTAAAAAATCCGGATTCATTAAAGGAGTTCGCTAAGGTACCCTTCGATTACGATGCGGGCAAACGCCAGGTGATGATTGGCAAACAGGCCTACCCATTGAATGTTTGGGTGACCGGAGAATGGGGTCAAATCAAATTTATTCCAAACGAAAATTATAAACCGGACCCGGTAAAGAAACCGATGTACTTTTCCCTGGTGGACCTGAGAAGGGTTACAGGTGGCATTATGACCGGCCTCGCAGTTGCACCGGTGAGCAAGATATCAACCATAATCACCCTGAAACTTAATGACCAGATTCCCCAGCGTGGAGAAGACATTCTTAACACGCTGATCCAGGTGTATAACGCTGCTTCAGTTACCGATAAGAATGCCCTTGCTGCCAATGCCCTCGCCTTTGTAGAAGGTCGTTTAAAGGATTTCCAGAGTCAGCTGGATTCTGTTGAAACTGTGGTTCAGAAATACCGGGTGGACCAGAACATCGTTGACCTCTCAGAACAGAGCAAATTATATCTGTCCAGCGTTGGCGCAAGTGATTCCAAAATCAGCGAGCTCAGCGTTCAGATGGCAGTACTCGACCAGGTTGAAAAGTATGTTACCAGCAATGTACCGGGTTCAAGTATGTTGCCCTCAACCATCGGTCTCAGTGATAACAACCTTACCCAGTTGCTTAGTAAGATGTATGACCTCGAAATACAATACGAAAAGCTCAAGAAAACAACGGGTGAAGGAAACGAGATCATGGTGAGTCTGAAAAATCAGATCAACAAGATCAAACCCAATATTCTCGATAACATCCGTAACCAGCGTTCGAACCTGGAAGCCAGTCGCAATAACCTTTCCGGTACCAGTGAAAGGTATTCCAGCATGCTTCGCGGTGTTCCCCAAAAAGAGCGCGAACTGCTTGAAATCACCCGTGAACAGACTATTAAAAGCAATATATTTAACTTCCTGCTTCAGAAAAGAGAAGAAGCGGCACTTTCCTACGCATCCGCCGTGTCTGACAGTCGTTTGCTTGACAGTGCCGAATCAGGACCTTATCCGGTCAGTCCGAAACGTGCCCTGATCTATGCCATAGCCATGATCCTCGGTCTTGGTCTTGGTGTGGGTATAATCTTCCTGAAGGAAATGTTTAACCAGACGATTCGTACAAGAAGCGAAATCGAGGAACTTAGTTCTTTCCCGATCATTGGAGAAATCTCCTTTGATCCGAACAAAAGACCGATCGTTATCGCTAGTGGAGACCGCAGTTATATCGCTGAACAGTTCCGGCAGATCAGAACCTCACTATCTTATCTTGGGATTACAGCAGGTAAAAAGAGATTGCTGGTAACTTCCGCAATACCAGGTGAAGGAAAGAGCTTCGTTGCCGCTAACCTGGCAATCAGCCTGGCGCTTACAGAAAAAAAGATCGTCATAGTTGAACTTGATCTCAGAAAGCCGAAGCTTACTGAAATGTTTAATGAGAAAGATAACGGACTGGGCATTTCGGAGTACCTGATGCGCAAAGCGGAAGTAAACCAGATCGTAAGAAGAACGGACATAAATCCGAACCTTTACCTGATCACCGCAGGCGCTATTCCCCAGAACCCTTCTGAACTTATCCTTAGCGATCGTTTTGAACAACTGTTGAAATATCTTGACAAGGAGTTTGACTATATCATCATTGAGACTGCACCAGTGAGTGCCGTAACGGATGCTTACATCGTATCAAAATTCTGTGATGCAACATTGTACATCATCAGGCAGGGCCTTACGCGCAGGGGCGATATCAAGTTGCTCGAAGACAACCTTAAGATCCGCGGGCTGCACAATGCCGCAGTTATCTTCAACGCTGTTAAACTTAAAACAGGTGGCAAATATGGCTATGGCTACGGCTATGGTTACGGTTTCCAGGAAAGTAACGGCGTGGTAAAGAAGTTTAAGAAAAACGAACTCACGAATAACTAACCATGTTTCGAAGTAAATAAAAAAAGCAGGACATCAGTCCTGCTTTTTTTATTTACTTGAATAAGCAATCAAAATCTCAGGCCAACTCCTGCCGAGAAACTCTGCCATTTGAATTCGCTTGCTACAGATCGCTGACCCAGGCCCACATGGTTGAATCCGTTTACATACCTGGCGTCAAGATAAAACCCTGCAGGCAATGATAGTTCAACACCTGCCAGCACTGAGATATTCCTTTCTTCCGTATCGTGGGTGATATTCGTCTTTATTCCGTTTGCTTTCTTATTCGCATGAATGAGTAGGTCAAACTGGGGACCGGCAAGCAATGCAATCTTTTCAGTTACTACAACCCTCAGCAGCAGGGGTAATGAAAGATAATTCAAATGGTAGGTAGTCTTACTTCGCGGGTCTTCTCCATTCATCAAAGCCACCGCATATTCTGGTTGTATGGCCACCAAATGGCTAAGTTTCAAATTCAGCAGCAGCCTAATATCGAATCCCGGCTTCCAAATATTCGCAACTGTGGTGGCCGGCCTGGGAACACCCATATTAAAATTCATGAGGCTGTAATTTATCCCGGCTTTAAATCCAAATTTTTTCTGCGGACCATTCCCTGGAGACTGGGCGACCGTACTGAATACACTGGATATTGAGAATGAAAGGATGAGTAGTCGCTTCATGAAAAAAGGCTGTATGGGTAGATGGCAGGGAAGATACGTCAATCATCTCCATCCTCTTATAAGTACCCATTTGTCTGTCAACATCAGGAAAGAAGTCGCCGTAAGCGAGATAAGCAGGGAAGAAATCACCGCTATGATCCAATCCACATATTCAAATCCATTTGCCAGAATGATGATACCCAATATTGAGGTGGCCATAAAACCAAGCAAGATCCAGTAGGGACCTGTGTTCAGGGGATAACTAATCCCGTTGTCCTGTGGGAGTTTCCAAACTGCCCAGCCGATAATTCCGAGTCCGATAAGAGAATAACTTACCTGTATCAGACGATACAGTCTATTGGGGTGAAACCCGGGTTCCAGCGAATCTTTCAGAGCGGGTACTGCGTTGAAAAAGCGGTAACTCTGGTGCGTGAAACGGTCGAGCAGCAGATGGGAGAGGATGCCGATCAGCAAAGAGTAAAACACGATAAACCAGTGTTGAATAAAATACTTTTTCCAGTTAAAGGAAAGATAGCTGGCAAACCTTTTATGGAAAAACCCGGGCAGGTTCATAATGAAAGGCGTTTTCACGACGTCGTGAAAAATAAAGCAAAGGATAATACCGGCAGGAAGATCGAACCAAAAAATGCCTGCCCAGGTATGACTGTGATAGCTGGCATTGTGAAACCGCATAAAATATTCAAAGTCCGGAGCGACACTACCAAGGATCAGCCCTGTTGCGGAGAACTTCTTTTCCCACAAATAACTGAATGGAAGTATGGCTGCAGGATGCGAAAATGTAAAAGGCATTCAAAAGTTTTACACGGATATGATCACGGCAAGCGATCATGCGGATGCAAAAATACCCCTTACAATCGACCTTTCAAATACCGCCTATTGAACAGGATGCTGACCGTTCGAAGACTGCGTCGGCAGGGGAGTGTCAATATGTGGCGTGTAGGTTGGTTCTTCAGAAACTGGATAAGTATGCGAAACGGGCACCTTTGGTTCAGGGGCTTTCATCCCTTCTTCCAGTTCGCTGGTGACTTTTCCTTTGGCGTCGTTAAATTCACGCATGCCCTTACCAAGTCCACGCATCAGCTCGGGAATTTTCTTACCCCCAAAAAGCAAAAGCACAACAACAAGAATGATAAGTAATTCGCCACCACCTGGCATTTCAATAAAAAGGAACTGCGGTATGTTAGTGATCATAAATATGAGCTTAAATGAGTTTATAACAGAAAAGCGATTGTAAAAATAGTTCTTAAAACCAGTCGCACGTCACCTGCCGAACGAATAACAAGCGATTAGCAATTCAGCGT
>JBDTEB010000057.1:0-5670 GCA_039922795.1 Chitinophagaceae bacterium | reverse complement strand
ACCCTGGTCGGTAGGGGAGCGCCAGCGGTTGATCATATCTCTGGTCATATTAAAAACACCGTCGTTGTTGTGATAGTCACCAAAATTCGCATTTAATACCTGGTTGCCCCCTTGCCCCGAAACAATAACATTCAGGTCGAAGTTTCCGTAGTTAAACGTGTTAGACAAGCCGAAAATATATTTCGGATTTGGGTTGCCGATAAGTGTTCTGTCATCAGCATTTACTACGCCATTGCCGTCAATATCCTTCATTCTTGTTGATCCCACCACAGAGGTGGCGTATTTAGGTTGCTTTGCCAGTTCATCTGCAGTCATGTAGATCCCGTCAAAAACATATCCGTAAAATTCGCCTATCCTTCTGCCGACAACGGACCTGTTCCAGCCTGAATACGTCGGCCCTCCGCCAATGAAGGGGGTGTTCGGTGGCAGGGCGAGTACCTTGTTGTCGTTGAAGGATATATTGAAGTCGGTGTTCCAGCGAAGCTTACCGGTGAGATTTTTCGAACTCAACTGAAATTCCTGACCCCACATTTTAAACTTTCCCACGTTGAATTGAATGTTGGCATAGCCTGATGCAACAGGCAATGACGTCGGATACAGCATGCCATCGGTAATCTTATTGTAGTAATCGTAGCCGAAGGTTAGCCTGTTGTTCAGGAGGTTCACCTCGAGTCCCACATCTGATTGTGTTGATACCTCCCAGGTTAGTTCCCTGTTACCTAGCGTGGTAATGGAAAGTCCCGGTGTTAGTGTTCCGCCAAATACATAATTGGTGCTGGTAATATTGGAACTCTGCAGGTAATTACCAATATTAAAGTTTCCGGTTTCACCGTAGCTGCCTCTGAGTTTGAGAAAGTTAATCACATTGTTTTTTGGGAAGAATGATTCATCGCTGATGATCCACCCTGCAGAGACCGAAGGGAAGCTTCCGTATTTTTTATTCTCGCCGAAACGGGAAGATCCATCCTGCCTGATGGTTGCGGTGAGCAGGTACCTGCCTTTGAAATCGTAGTTTACTCTGCCAAATACGGAAGCCAGGCTATACGCTTCCTTGTTGTTTGTTCCACCGGTTATTGCTGCGCCTGAGATCCATGAAACCGCGTCACCTGCGTAGTTGCTTCCTGATATCGACCTGAATTCTCTTTCCCATTTCTGGGCACTGTAACCAGCAAGGAAATCAAGACTATGATCTTTCACTTTCAGATTATACGTTAGCGTGTTTTCGTTTAGCCATGACAGGTAGTTGTACGAACTGTGGGTTGCAGAGGCCGCAGATGCAGCACGTGGAATGGCAGCAGCATTTAAACCGATGCCATATAACGTTCCAAAAAACTGGTCGTATTGAGCCGTTCCATAGTCAAGGTTAAGACTTGTTCTGAAGTGCAGATTTTTAACCGGTTCAATGTCTGCGTAAAGATTACTGAGTATTCGAACCGTTTTTTGATTGCCGTTGAGTAGTTCCAGCTGCTGCACGGGGTTGTTCATGCCAAGCATGCCGAAAGAACTTACCCTGCTGTTGTAAGTGCCGTCTGCCTTCCGGTTGGCGATCAATGGAGATGCCGTGGTAGCATTACCAAGGATCTGCCTGCTGCCGTCGGTGTTTTGTCTTGTATTGTGATCGAGCTGATAGGTAGGGGCGATGTTTAAACCCAACTTCACCCGGTCGTTGGGTCGAAACTCGTTGTTGCTGCGCAGAGAGTAACGTTTCATTCCCGAATTCAGCAGCACGCCTTGCTGGTCGAAGTAACTGAGCGTGGTACTGGAAGAAACCTTTTCAGTGCCGCTGGAAATGTTCAGGGAATAATCACTGATTGGCGCGGTTCTTAATAATTGACCGTACCAGTCTGTGCCTTCGCCGTATTGATCGGGGTTTGCATAATCTGCAGGAATGCCGGCAGTGTATCCCTCATATTTGGCTTTGTCTTCGTAGAAACCTTTCATGAATGTCGCGAACTCTCTCGCATTCATTAAATCAGGCCGGCCTCTTTGGGGCACTGTCTGCCATCCGGTGTAAGCATTGAGAGATACATTGGTCACACCGGATTTTGCCTGTTTTGTCGTAATAAGAATCACGCCGTTTGCTGCGCGGGAGCCATACAGGGCTGTTGCAGACGCATCTTTCAATACCGTAAAGCTTTCGATCTCATCCGGATTTATCAGGTTTGCATCGCCATTTCTCGAATTCACGCCTGTCAAAGGCTGGCCGTCGACAACAATCAACGGCTGGAAGCCCGAAGACAGGGATGCGGCTCCCCGGATGCGAAAATCCATGCCTTGTCCCGGGCGCCCCGAGGTCTGATTAATTTGAACTCCCGCAAATCTGCCCTGGATCTTCTGTCCAAATTCGGCAGCCGGAACATCTCTTAATGCAGCAGCGTCTATCCGTGCCTGTGACCCGGTGATATCCCGCTGTTTTTTTGTTCCGTAACTGACAACTACAATCTGGTCGAGGTTGTTGGCAGATAAAGTGAGGTTGACATCAATTTCGGTTTCGCTTCCCACTTCTTTGTCAATACTTTGATAGCCCACATGACTGAAAACCAGTACAGCAGGCTTTTCTACGGAAATGGTATAGTGTCCGGAATTGTTGGTGGAAACGCCATTTGAACTACCCCTGACTGTAACCGAAGTGCCTGATAGATCGGTTATTCCGGAACCCAGCGATACCGTTCCTGAAATACTTACCCGTTCTTTTTGCGCCACAACAACGAGAGAAAGAAAGCTGAGAAAGAAAATAGGAAGGATCGCTTTTTTCAGCGAACGCATGAACCAATAATCGACACGGTCGTTTTTCATATGCAGTTATTTTTTTTTAAACAAAGAAGTTGAATCATGATGCTGTGGCCCGCCGCGTATCATCGAAAAAAAGGCCCTCACAGGGATTTTACAAGGATTTGATTGAGCGGTGGTAATTGATGTTCTCAGGATAAAAGGAAAAACGGTAAAAAAAACCGGTGATCCAAAAAACATCGTGGACCGAAGTCAAAACTAGCGTTTGGCCTACACACAAAAACGGTCAGGTCAAGCAATTTTTTGTCCTTTTTGATATTTCTCGATATATTTAAAGTGCAAGCCACGATTTTATGACAAATTATTTCAGATATCTGAACATCGGCCCTATGGAAGAAAGATGGGGCTTTTACATTACTACGATCGGCCACAGCAGTATCTCTCCCAACCAGAACTATCCCAACAATGAAGCACATCCGCAAAATCATTCTTTCAGCTGGAATAAGGGAAGAATTCTCAACGGTTATTACCTGGTATTTATATCAAACGGACAAGGTGTTTTTGAATCTGCCCTCACCCCGGCGGCGACGGTAACTGCTGGCACCTGTTTCTTTCTTTACCCGGGAGTATGGCACCGATACAAGCCTCATCCAAATTCGGGATGGGAAGAATACTGGATAGGATTTAAAGGAAATTATGCAGATGAATTGATGAACAAAGGATTTTTTGATGTTCAAAAGCCGTTTATCAGGGCAGATCATTGTCCGGAAATCCTTTCCTCCTTAAATAAAATGATGTCGGCAGTGCAAGGTTCCGCGCCGGGTTATCACCAGGTGATCGCAGGAATTACCTTGCAGATACTGGGTATTCTGAATGCAGTATCTATAAAACATGAAGAGAAGACGGGCTCAACGGAAAAACTGATTGCCAAAGCGAAATTTATCCTTGAAGATTCTGCTCACAAGGCGGTAGATATGGAGAAACTGGTGAGGCACCTGCCCATGGGCTATTCGAAATTCAGAAAGGCTTTTAAACTGAAAACAGGCGTTTCTCCCAATCAATACCACCTGAACCTTCGGGTGAACAAGGCCAGGGATTTGCTACTGTCTACCGGACTGAATATAAACGAAGTGGCCAACCAGACCGGTTTCCCTTCAGTGTTTTATTTTTCTAAGTTGTTTAAAAAAAAGACAGGCGTGTCTCCAAAAATTTACAGGAAAGGTATCTCAGCCGGCGCAAATGCTGCCTGACTCGGAAAAAATATCGGCGTATTTCCGACTACCGACACTATGGAAATATGCAAATAATACTCATTGTAAAAAGCACAACAGATAAAAGGGTAATTTAACGGCCTCATTCCCCGGGCTTTTGCTTTAGCCGTATTAATAAAAGACAAGGAACATGACCGCCAGCCCAAACAGTAATATTGGAACAAAGCAGAAAGCTTTGGCCATCAATCTCGACCAGCAGATCTATGGGTCTTTCGCAGAGATTGGTGCAGGACAGGATGTTGCCGCAAACTTTTTTAAAGCGGGCGCATCATCCGGCACTATAGCTAAAACCATGTCGGCTTACGACATGCTATTTTCTGATGCCATTTATGGAACGGAAGAAAAAAAACGATATGTTTCCGAAAGAAGGCTGATCGCCATGCTTGAGCGGGAATATAGCCTGCTGATCGAAAGACTGGCTGTGCAGCGAAGTTCTACCACCACTTTCTTTGCCTTCTCAGACACCATCTCCGCGCTGAATTATCATAGAACCAATGTGGGACATGGATGGATGGGGGTTCGTTTTCAACTTGTTCCCGGCGGAGAATATAATGACGTAATCCTGCACGTGAAATTGCTTGACAGCGATAATAACCTGCAGCAACAGGCCGTGGGAATTTTGGGCGTCAACCTGATCTATGCGTGTTTCTATTACTATGAAAATCCGATGCTTTTCCTGCTATCGCTTTTGGACGATCTTTCTATAGACAGGTTCCAGATCGACTTTATCAGGTTCGAAGGTCCAAACTTTGTGAAAGTTGATAACCGGCTGATGAGTTTGCTGCTGGTGGAAAAAGGTTTTTCTGATGCAGCACTTTTTGGACCGGATGGCAAGAACCTGCAACCCTCCGAAATATTATACAAGAAACATATTGTGGTAATCAGGGGACGTTTCCGACCGCTGATCAATGTGCATCTGGACATGCTGCATACCGGAGTGAAACAGTTTATGGAGGAACCGGATGTAGACAAAACCCGGGTTGTGGTGCTTACCGAACTTACGCTTCAATCTCTCAAGGAAAGAAACGCAGATCCCAATTCCGAGATCGATAAAAAAGATTTTCTCGACAGGGTCGATATACTGAGTTCGCTTGGCCACACGGTTATGATCTCTAATTTTCATGAATATTACAAGCTGGTATCCTATCTCTCCACAATGACCCAATTAAAGCTGGGCGTGATACTGGGTTATCCCAATCTTGACTACATTTTCTCTGAGGAACATTACAAAAAATTACCGGGAGGTATTCTTGAATCGTTCGCTGCACTATTCAGCCGGAAGGTGAAGTTGTTTATTTATCCCACGATGAGAAACGGAGTGCTTGAAAATTGTGAGAGCTTCCGGTTGGCACCACATCTGATAGATCTTTTTCGCTACCTGGTAGCCAATGACAAGATTGAAGACATTCTCGATTACAATCCAGTCAATTTAAACGTGCAAACGGATACGGTGTTACATCTAATTAAACAGGGCGTGGATGGCTGGGAGGAATATGTTCCCGAGGAAGTGGCAGCAACGATAAAAGCGCGTGGTCTTTTTGGTTATGCGCATGCTGAAAAGGCGGAGTAAAACCGCGCCACACTTCACATGGTAACGATGAACCGCAGGTTCAAACGCAGATAAGTCAACCGGTGACGATCTTGTAGGGGCGGGCCTTGCGTCCGCCCT
>JBDTEB010000056.1:0-5379 GCA_039922795.1 Chitinophagaceae bacterium | reverse complement strand
AGGTTAAATGATAATCCAAACACCCCGTCTGCGCTTTTCACAAAGGCTCAGTTAGACAATTACCGTATGGCGAAAGGTGATAATTCAGATGGACTTGGTTACAACACCAACCTCTTCGACTATGCCTTTAAACCAAGCATGCAGCAGGATTACAGCATGAACATCCAGGGCGGTACAAAAACTGTCAAGTATTTTGTACTTGCAGGATATATGAACCAGAACGGTAACTATAAACACACTGATGAAGGCGCAAAAAACACCAATGCCGTATTCAAAAGATATAATTTCCGGTCTAACATCGACATCAATATCACAGACAATTTTTATGTGAAACTGAATCTCGGAGGTCGTATCCAAAACAGGATAGCACCTGGAACAACAGCAGCAAGAATTGTTCAGATTGCGAATACCCAGCCTTCCATTTACCCGGTAAAACTTGAACTGAACGACAACCCGGCCAATAAGTCATATATCGCAAAACACCCGGAAGGCCTGCTTTTCGGATCGCAGCTATACCGGTATAATATCCTTGGTGAACTGGCGTACTCCGGATTTATCGATGAGTATAAAACCTTTATGGACGGAAGTTTTTCTATGGGTCACAAACTGGATTTCATCACAAAGGGTCTGACTTTCGATGTACAGTTCTCTTATGATATCCAGGCTGGAAACACCATCGACAGAACAATCCCCCACGAGTCAGAGGGTTACCGCGAATACGGCGGATATGCTACCTTCTACCCACAGGCAGGTGTAGACGTTTTCATGCAGGGTGGTCATTACACAGGAGCTTATGCTTCTCCACGCCGCGTAGAAAACAATACGATGAACAATGGCTACAATGCTTCGACCCCTCCCCCACAGCGTAAAAACAATGTGCAGGCTTCACTCAATTGGGCGAGGTCATTTGGTTTGCATAATCTGTCGGCCCTCCTGTTGGGCAACCAGACAAAACGCATTTATCAGAATGACGTGCCATTTGCCAACCAGGGTATCGCTTTCCGTACCACTTACAATTACGATGAAAGATACCTGTTTGAAGTAAACGCAGCATATAATGGTTCTGAAAACTTTGCAAAAGGCAAACGGTTCGGGCTTTTCCCCGCTGTGGCCCTTGGATGGGTGACGACCAATGAAAAGTTTATGAAATCAAACAAAATGGTTGATTACCTGAAGATCAGGGGATCATACGGACTCGTGGGTAGCGATCAGTTACCAGGTAACCGGTTTGGATATCTTCAGTTCTTCTCTGTGAATGGTGATACTTATAACCTTGGAACTGATCTAAATTCTGGCGTGCCGGCAAATGTTTATGAAGGCTCACTGGCCAATCCTGACCTTACCTGGGAAAAAGCACGCAAAGCCAATATTGGAATTGACCTGAGAACCCTCAAAAATAAACTAGCCTTACGGTTGATGTGTTTGCAGAGCATCGTTATGATATTCTTACGCAACCAGGATCCAATGGATCAAAAAACCTTTCTGCAGTTGTGGGACAAAGTTCACCACAGCTTAATCTTGGTGTAGTAGATAATAAAGGGATTGAACTGGAAGTCGGCTGGACAGATAATATCGGCAAAAATTTCAGTTATTATGTAAAGCCGAATTTTTCTTTTGCCCGTAACAAGATCATGTTTATCAATGAAGTCGATCGCGTCGCGCCAAACGGCAAGTCGGTTGCCTATGCGCAGCGCACCGGCAAACGAATCGGCGAACAGTTCGTTTATGTGTTCGATCATTTTGTAGCGAACCAAACAGAGGCCGATGCGCTGAATGCGGCAACTTATCAAAAATGGGGTAAGTTAATTCCAGGCGATGTTGTGTATAAGGATCAGAATGGAGATGGCCAGATTACGGATCAGGAAGACAGAGTGGCCATGGGCAATCCTAGAAATCCCGAGATTCAATTCGGAGTGCCAATGGGAGTATCGTTCAAGGGGCTTGATGTCAGCGTTTTGTTCCAGGGAGCTACGAATAACAACGTTATGCTCACCGATGCGGCTGCCTGGGATTTCCCAACTTATGGTCAGGACATTATAGGAAGAGTAAAAGCACTCCACCTTAATCGCTGGACTCCTGCTACTGCGGCAACCGCTACCTACCCTGCATTGCACTATGGTACGTACGTAAATAATAAAAATCCCAATAGTTCGCTCTTTCTGGGTGACGGGTCCTACGTTCGTCTGAAAAATGTGGAGATTGGTTATTCCATTCCGGGTACATTGCTCAGAAAGTTCGGTTTTTCAAAAACCAGGTTCTATGCACAGGGACTTAATCTAATCACCTGGGACAGGTTAAAAAAATTCGATGTTGACCCGGAAACAAGCACCGGCGGCGACTGGTATCCCATTCAACGTGTATTCAACTTTGGAGTTAACGTAACGTTTTAATAAGTTAAATAATGAACAGTAAACAAATATTTTCGATAATTGCTCTCGCAGGCTTTTCTCTCACAATTAATTCCTGCAGCAAATTTCTTGACAGGAGTCCTGATAATCAGATCAGCGAGGCAACAGTTTTTAATAACTGGGACAAAGTAAACGGTGAAGCAAACAAACTTTATCGTGAAATGCGCGATCACGATAAAGGTATCGTGGGATTACAGGATTTTTCCATTTCCGGTATTACGGATGAATGTAAAGGCACACAGGTGGAGCAAGCTGTGCCTGACCAATTCAATTTCGGAAGTTTTGGTCCTTCGATCGGGATGCCCAGTAAACCATCTGGAATTTATTGGGGAGACTTTTACGGAGCCGTTCGAAAGGCAAACGTGTTTATCACCAATGTGGAGAAATACAAATCACCGGATAATCCATTACAACCCGGTGACCTGAAAAACCGCGTTGCGGAAGCTTATTTCTTCCGCGCATATTTTCACTGGCTGGCGGCAAGATGGTACGGTGACATCGTCTATCTGGATTACGTGTCAGATCTCGCTCTTAAAGAAAAGTTCGTTCGCCAGCCTTGGCCTGTAACCATGAAAAAAATGATTGCCGATCTTGACTTTGCCATTGCGCAGCTTCCTGCCCGTCATCTTGATATTGAATTCGGAAGGATCGACAAGGGTGCAGCGCTTGCACTGAAAGCGATCATTCTTTATATGAATGCGAGCCCGTTATATAATGGAGGCAAACTACCCGGCAATGATACCAGGGCAGGAAAGGAAACCTATGCCACCTATGACAAAAACAAATGGAAGCTGGCTGCCGATGCGGCCAAGGCCCTGATGGATAACCAGAACAATGGTGCCCCGCGCTATTCGCTCTACATGGGTAAGGGAGCAGATTTCCAGGCGGAAACTAACTCTAAGGTATATGCGAGAATAAAACAGATCTATATCGACGCTGCCTCCATTCAGAATGAGTGGATCCTTATCATGAGTAACAATAAAGCCGAATCCTGGCAGGGTGATCATATCCCTCCTTCCTATGGCGGTGCTTCACGTTTGCAACCCTTGCAGGAACAGGTTGATGAATACGAATTCATCGGTACAGACGGTTATGGCTACGCAACATACGATCCACTAGCAAAAGCAAAGGGCTGGGATGAAAATCAACCCTACGAAAAACGTGATCCGCGTTTCTATTCTGACGTAATGTATCATGGAGCAACCTATCAAAACAAGATCATCAATACGGCTACAGGTGCTGACAAGATCGGCGCCAGCAATGCCACCTCAACAGGCTACTATCTTCGCAAATTCTATCATGAAGACTGGAAAAGAAGTGGTAACTGGCCATTGCACTTCCCTATGATCAGGCTCCCGGAAATACAGTTGATTTACGCCGAAGCCATGAATAAAGTTAGTGGCCCAAGCGCTGAGATCTATACGATCCTCAACAACCTACGCGCTCGTTCCTATATGGCACCAGTGCCTCCGGGACTGAATGAAGCTGCTCTCCACAAGTATATTCAAAGGGAACGCCGCGTTGAATTGTTCTATGAAAACAAACGCTATTTCTATGCACGCTGGAACCTTGAACCGGATTCGGATGTCGAGCTCGCTCAGGAAGCTAAGGCAAAGGCTTCACCAACGCCGGATGATGTATGGCCTTACCCCAGAACTCAGCGCGCCGCGCACGGAATTAGGCCTATTGCAGATCCTTCCGGAACTTATATCGTATCGGGGGTAGCCTATAAGCTGCAGCGCTACAAACTTGAAGACAGGATATTTACTTCAAAGAATTATTTCTGGCCGCTGTTGTCAAGTGAAATCACCAACGCACCTACCTTGCTGCAAAGTCCGAACTGGTAGTTCTCAATGTTTTTAATAATAAAAATCCCCCCGAAAATTATTTCCGGGGGGATTTTTTCATTTCTGAAGATCAGACCATCCATCGGTAGTCAAATGAATGCAACGACCAGACAAGCGTTACTTCAGTTTCAAAATTGCCGTCCTGATGGTTTCGAAAGGCACATCCGTAGTAAATCTTGTCGCTTCAATCCCATTGCTATTGTACATCACGATGTAAGGAAACTGCAGAATATTATAGTACTTCCGTACGATAAACTTTGTGCCTTCCGTGCCAACCTTGATATTGGGGTTTGCTGAAAGTTTATACTCTTTGTCGAATTTCACCAAATCCTCTACTTTAAAATAGGTGATCATGATCACCTGCTTGTTCTTGATGATCGCCGCATTTGACAATAAATCTTTTGAAAAATGCTGACAGTGATCGCAATCAGGTGCAAAATAGACCAGCATGACGGGCACCTTCTTTTTTACGTTAGCGGCTTTAAAAACCTGGCCGTTCGATAGGGTGATTTCAAACGGCGCGATCGTAGTGCCACTCTTGAACTGCCCTTTTGTTTCAGCATGAATCAGGGACAGTAATCCAATGGCCAACACAGATATTCTATTCATAATCAAATCAGGCTAATGTCCAGTCCTCACGTATAAAATGACAGGTGTATCCGTAGGGATGTTTTTGTAAATAATTCTGATGTTCTTCTTCGGCGGTCCAGAAATCGGCGGCTGGCACTACTTCAGTGATTATGGTTCCAGGCCATTTTTTTGAAGCCGTCATCTCCTCAATTAGAGCCAGCGCTGTTTGTTTCTGAGACTCATTGAGGTAAAAAATTGCCGAGCGATAAGATGTCCCCCGGTCGTTGCCCTGCCTGTTTTTCGTGGTAGGGTCATGTATCTGGAAAAAGAACTCCAGAAGAGTTCGGTAAGAGATCACATCGGCGTCGAACGCTACTTCAATGCCTTCGGCATGGGTGCCATGATTTCTGTAGGTGGCGTTCGGCACATCCCCACCAGTGTATCCAACAACAGTTTTTTGTATTCCCGGAAGTTCACGGATCAGTTCTTCCACTCCCCAAAAACACCCGCCCGCCAGTATCGCTTTTTCAGTAGTCATCGGTTAATATTAATTT